>CANHKJ010000010.1 GCA_947460915.1 Verrucomicrobiia bacterium | reverse complement strand
GCGAAATGGAGTGATTTGATGAATTCTGGCTCAGGGAGTTCCAAAGCAGATCCTTCGATCATAATGACGTCATTTTTGCCGCCAACGTAAACGAGGTCGAGATCGCTCTCGGCACGTTCGTCGTGGGTTGGGTTGATGACGAATTCACCATCGATGCGACCTACGCGAACGGCACCAATCGGGCCAGCGAAGGGGATGTCCGAGAGGCAAAGGGCAGCAGAGGCACCGTTCATCGAGAGGATGTCGGCGTCATTGATGCCATCGGCACTGAGGAGCAGGGCGACGATTTGTGTTTCGTAGAGGTAGCCCTTGGGGAACAACGGACGCAAGGGACGGTCGGTCATGCGGCAGGTGAGAATTTCCTTTTCGGTAGGGCGGCCTTCGCGTTTGAAGTAGCCACCGGGAAATACGCCCGCAGCAGAGGCTTTCTCTTTGTATTCCACCGAGAGGGGGAACCAAGATTGGCCAGTTTTTACTTTGGTTGCGGATACAGCGGTGACGAGGATGATGGTGTCTCCGCAGCGGACGGTGACGGCACCGTCGGCGAGTTTGGCAAGTTTGCCGGTTTCGATAATCATGGGATTGGATCCCACTTCAATGGTAACATTGTGTATGTTCATGTCTGTCTATTTTCTTTTTTCGTTGAATCCCTGCAGCACGGTGCGGCAGGGGGTGTTTGTTAAGTGTGGACAGACCCGTAAAAGGAGAAAACGGTTTAGGGTTACTGTCCCCAGCGCGAGCTTCACGAGGAATGCACAGGCTGGTTTATCAAAACGGCCACTGAGAAAATCTCGGTGGCCGTTTGGAGAAAGGGTTGGTTAGCGGCGGAGCCCAAGCGAAGCGATGATCTTCTGGTAGCTCTCTTCCGAACTCGCTTTGAGGTAGTTGAGAAGTTTGCGGCGCTGGGCGACAAGTTTCAACAATCCGCGGCGGGATGAGTTGTCTTTCTTGTGCAGGCCGAGGTGGCTGGTAAGGTGGGCGATGCGTTGTGTCATCAAAGCAATTTGATATTGTGCGCTGCCAGTGTCTTTTTCGTGTTGCTTGTATTCAGCAAGATTTACGGTATTTTCGCTCATGATTTTGTTCGGTTCAGTGCAGCCGTTATGGCCGTTCTGTCCTGTGAAGGCGCAGGAAAGAAAGCAGGTTTTCGGCGATTGGCAAGGTTTTTCTGCGAAAAATGCGAGGCGTGGGAGAGGCGCGATTCGGGTGATTGGTTTTTTTTGGTGATCCATCACCTTGCCCACAGGAGCGAAACCAACGGATGCCGTTTACCATTTTCGACTCAAGCAACTCGTCACCACCGCGGGGCAAATCTTTGTTTTACACGAGCTGATTTTAGAGTAAGAGAAAAATGCGGAGAGTAAAAAACACACTAGGAAAAAATTTGATCCTTTCATCTGGGGGATTTCGTATGTAATCTCTGGCGGGGTTATCCGTCCCCCATCAACGCCAATCCGATTATGAGCACCGAAACCACTCCACAAAAATCCTTCCGCAGCATCAGCCTCCCACCACTCGCCGCGCTGGCCCTAGCGTTGGGTATGATTGGTTCGACCTTCATCGCCGCGAATACCTGGCGCGATGTCCGCAAGCAACCGGAAAAAAACAACATCCGTGTTACCGGATCGGCCAAGAAACGCATCGCCTCGGACCTTATCGAGTGGTCGGCCACCATCGAGGGCAAGGGCACGGATCGCACCGCTGCATATGTTACACTTAAAAGTGGCACTGACAAAGTGGTCGCGTTTCTCAAAGCCCAAGGGATCGAGCCCGACGACATCAAAACGCAATCGGCTCGCATCGATGAAGAATTTGAAATGGAGCGTGAAGACAAAGTAATACCCGGCACTAATGTGCCCATTCGCACAGAAACTCGCAAGTCGATCGGCTTCCGCGCTCTTCAAATTGTGACTGTGAGTTCTGCCAATGTCCCGCAAATTGAAAAAGCTTCGCGGGAAATTACCTCGCTGCTGGAAGATGGTGTGTTTGTTACCTCGAACAATCCGCGCTACTACTACACCAAACTGGGTGAGCTCAAACTTGAGATGTTAGCTGAGGCGGCGAAGGATGCGCGCAGTCGTGCCGAAAATATTCTATTCTCTGCTGGCAATACCCAAATCGGTTCGTTGGTCGATTCCTCGATGGGCATCATTAACATCAATCCCGCCAACTCCACGGAAACATCAACTGAAGGAAATAACGACACTTCGTCCTACGAAAAGGACATCATCACCATCGTTCGTGCGGAGTATACGGTGAAATAATTTGCAGAATCTCGCAAGCACTCCGCGCTTACTTCGCCACGAGTGCCTCTACGATCGCATTAACGTTGTGCTTTACCATTTCCCCGTAGGTATCAACCGTGGTGCCATCGGCGATAAGTGGACTGGCGAGCTTGATGCCGGTGTCCTTGGTGATGGTGCTGAGGATTTTCGGGTTGGATTCTTTTTCGGGGAAAATGGCCCCCACTTGATGCTCTTTGAGGTCGTTGATCAATTCGCCGAGTTCCGCCGTGCTGGGGACTTGCTCACGATTGACTCCTTGCACGGGAAATGCGGTGAAGCCGTAGTCTTTGCAGAAATATCCGAAGGCATCATGGGCGGTGGCCAATTGGCGTGACGCTTTGGGGATTTTGGCAATTTCTTTGCGCGTCCAGCGATCAAGTTCTTCCAGCTCCGCACGATAGGCTGCGGCATTTTTTTCAAAGAGGTCTTTGTTTGCAGGGTCTGCTCGGATCAGCTCGGCAGCGACGACATTGACGGCACGACGAAAGTTTTCGATGGAATGCCACCAGTGAGGATCGATGTCGTGATGATGTGCGTCTTCGTTTTTTTCTGCGACCTCATGCTCTTTATGTTCATTGCCGTGATTGTGCTCGCAATGATCACAGGAGCCTTCGATGGATGGCAATGTAGCTCCGACTTCAATAATTTTTGCTTCGTGAGCGACGATGCTTTTGAGGGATGAAAGGTAGGACTCGAGGCCCATGCCTGAGACAAAATAGAGGGCGGCACCTTTGGTTTGTTTCAATTGATCCGAACTCGGCTCAAAGTGGTGCGGGTCACCGGTCTTGCCTATGAGATCGACTACGGTCACTTGATCGCCGCCAACACGTTTGACGAGATCGGTAAGTAGTGGATGAAGAGTGACAGTTTTAACCTGAGCTGCGAGCGGCAGAGCTAGTAATACATGAAGAGAAAGAAGCCACGTTTTCATTGCACGAGAAATTTCGCACACTTTTCCCATAACGCAACTATTTTGCGATTAAAAATTTCCGCAACTCAGGGATTCCAGTTCTTCGTTTTACTTTCGATGATTTCGAGGAATGCCAATAGATGTCTTTAGCGGTGTTCCACTGAAGCGTTACGACAACTGGGATCGGGTTTTTCTATTTCAGTCCATCGATGGGGGCATCAAAGAGCTTGCGAATATCCGATTGCGCATTGGCGTAAGCTTTGGCGATCTCGGAGCTGTTGTTGTGAGTTCTTCGGTAGAAGGCGGAATAGTAGGCTATGCGCCGCTGACGGCGTACTTGAGGCGGTGCTTACGCAGGTTGTGCCGCGGGAGGGGCATAGGGGCTGACCGCTTGAGGATTAGCAATGCGCTGGTGGATCTGGCGATAAAAGAGCGATGTTAAGTTCCTGCTAGATTTTTCGCAGTTCAGCGTCAGGAGGCTGCCGCCTCGCCTCCGGATGCGTTGCCTAGGGCTGCATCTTCGGCAGGGAGAAACTTTTTGAAGCGGTTTTTGTCGATCGCTTTCATATAGGCTTCTTGAGGAGAGATGATGCCCTCGCGGAGTTTTTGCCAAATCGATTCGTCCATGAACTGCATGCCCTCGCCCTTGCCGCCAGTGATGACGTCGTTGAGCTTCTGGGTAGCGCCTTCGCGAATGATGGCGGCTACGGCGGGGGTGGCGAACATAATTTCGTGCACAGCAGTGCGGCCTGGTTTATCACAACGGCGGCATAGGAGTTGGGCGAGTACGCCTCGTAGCGAGGCCGCGAGCATGGTCCGAACCTGCGATTGTTGATCTGCAGGAAATACGTCGATAATCCGGTCAACGGTTTTGCGGGCGTTGTTGGTGTGCAGGGTTCCGAAGACGAGCAGGCCTGTTTCCGCGGCGGTAAGAGCGAGAGAAATGGTCTCGAGGTCACGCATCTCGCCGACGAGCACGATGTCGGCATCTTCGCGCAGGGCGGCGCGCAGTCCATCAGCGAAGGATGGGGTCTGGATGGGGACTTCGCGCTGGGTAAGGATTGATTTTTTGTTGCGGTGAACGAACTCGATCGGTTCCTCGACGGTGATGATGTGGCGGTTGAAATTGCTATTGATGTAGTCGAGCAAGGCGGCGAGTGTAGTGGACTTACCTGAGCCGGTAGGACCGGTGACAAGGACGAGTCCTGATCGCATATGGCCGAACTCTTTGACGACCTCAGGTACGCCGAGAGCTTCTAGTTGCATGATTTCGGTAGGAATCAAGCGGAATACGGCGGCGAGACCGTTTTTTTGTTTGAGGTAGTTACAGCGAAAGCGAGAGGCCTCATCCATGGCGTAGGCGAAATCGAGGTCACCAGTTTCGAGGTATTTGGCAAAGGCTTTGGGGTCGCAAATCTCGGCGAGTAGATCGCTAAAATCTTGACCCGAGAGAATGGGCTGATCGGGGATGGGGGAGATGCCGCCGTGAACGCGGATTTTGGGCGGCTGCCCCTCGGAAAGGTGTAGGTCGGAGCCTTTGGCTTCAACCAGATACTGGAAGTAGGCGTCAATGCGTGCCATGATGAAAATGAGTAAGTTTTAGGAAAGGAAATGGGTTTGTGATCGGTCGGAATGGGTGGGCTCAGGACTGGAAGAAGGCGCGCATTTGGATTTTGTCTTCGGCACGGAAGAGGCATTCATCGCGGGTGATGATTCCTTGGATGTAGAGCTTGCGGAGTGATTCGTCCATGGTGATCATGCCGACGTTTTTGCCGGTTTGCATGACGCCAGGGAGCATGAATGTTTTACCCTCGCGAATGCAGTTTGCCACGGCCGGAGTGTTGACGAGGAGTTCTAGGGCGAGGGCTCGTCCGGAGCCATCGGCTTTGGGGACGAGTTGTTGTGAAAGGATGCCGCGTAGTGACTCGGAGACCATGATACGGATTTGGTCGCGCTGGTCGGTGGGGAACACGTCGAGAATCCGGTCCAGGGTGCGGGGAGCATTTCCGGTGTGGAGTGTGCCGAGTACTAAGTGACCAGTCTCGGCAGCGGTGAGGGCGAGTTGGATGGTTTCGAGGTCGCGCATTTCTCCGACCATGATCACATCTGGGTCTTCGCGGAGGGCTCCACGGAGGGCTTTGGCAAAGGAATCGGTGTGGGAGTGAACCTCTCGTTGATTGACGTGGCAACTGGCTGAGTCAAAAACGTATTCGATGGGGTCTTCAAGGGTGAGAATGTGATCCTCTCGATCTTTGTTGATGAAATCGATCAACGCGGCGAGGGTGGTGGATTTTCCTGAGCCGACAGAACCCGTGACGAGAACGAGACCGTTGTGGTAGCGGGTGAGAGGAAGAATGTGGTCGAGCGGAAGGCCGATTTCCTCGATGGTGCGGATTTGTGTGCTGATGATCCGGAAAACCATGTCAAGGCCGAGGCGTTGGCGAACGACGGATGCACGGAAGCGGCCTTCACCATTGTCGTAGGCAAAGTCTACGTCGCCTTTTTCTTCGAGGCGCGCCCATTCTTTGGGGCCAAGGAAAGATTGAGCGAGTTTGTCTGTTTCCTCAGGCGTGAGTGGCGCGTGGTCTTCCCAGATGGGTTGGAGCAGGCCATTGCGGCGCCACGCAGGTGGGTAGGCGGTGGCGAGGTGAACATCGGAACAACCGTATTCTTGGCCTAGGCGAAGGTATTGGTCAACGTGATCGAGAACTGTGTGGGCTGACATGGGGTTTTTGAGAGAAAAGATCGAAAAT
This sequence comes from Verrucomicrobiia bacterium, assembly GCA_947460915.1. GTDB lineage: Bacteria > Verrucomicrobiota > Verrucomicrobiia > Verrucomicrobiales > Akkermansiaceae > UBA956. The sequence goes on along the minus strand of CANHKJ010000010.1, from coordinate 18,365 downwards.
GAGTTAAGGAATTAGTGTGTGTGGCGGGATTTATAGGGCGGATTTTGCGAAGGAATCAAGCGTTTCTTGAGCGCAGTTATGACAAAGCTTTTGATCGCAGGTTTGGCGAGCGTGAATGCAAGTGAGAGAGCCATGCCGGTGAGGCCTTTGCGTTTTTGTGCAGTAGGTGCGGGCTGAGCAAAGTGGGCCGGTGATTTTTTGCGAAAAACTCCGAAGGCGTTGCGTAAAAGGGAGGTTGCTGCAAGGCCTACGAGAGCTGAGCCGCTAAACCAAATGGCCGGATGTGACTGAATATTTTCTTTGAGACGCGCGGGGATATCTGCGCGGTGGCGCAATGTCACCAGATGGTCACTGAGGGAGGCGCGCGATGCTGCAGCGCGTTGGATCAGTCGTTCGACTTCGGTGTTTTGAGGTGTTGCATCCATAGTCGGTCTTTTTGGAACTCGGATCGAGTGGCGGTGAAAAGTGGTGGTGTCGGTTGTTTCAGTCTGCTGATCAACATGATGGCGATCAATGCATGAATCCCAGCTGCGGCGAGGGCTGACATCCACCAAGTTACATTGGAATAATGGGCGGTGAGTCCGATGATGCCAGCAATGAAGCTGAGCCAAGCTGCGCTGGCGATGATGGACAGAGCGATGGTGAGACTAGTACGTTTTTTCGCGACCTGAGCGGCTTCCTGAGACTCAATTCGGATGATCTCAAGGCGCGTGCCAACGAACTCAGCTAGTGCCGATTGCCAGGAGTGCTCTGCAGGCATGGATGAGTCGTTAGGGGTAGGTGGCAATTCGCTCATGAGTTGGCGAGATTAGCGACGGACGATGAGGCCGATGAGAAATCCTACACCGAGGGCACCAAGCACGCATTTGGTGGGATGCTCGCGGATGTAATCTTCTGCAGTTTGGTGTAGTTCGATAGCTTTTATGCGTGTGTCGCCCCATTGTTCGTTGGCGATTTCTTTGAATTGGGTTGCTTTTTCAGTAGTCATGTCGCGGAAATGGCTAGCGCTCTCGATGGCTTTCTCCTTGAGGTTGGCAGCTTGAGCGGAAAGGTCTTTGATTTTTTCTCCGGCGGCAGCTCGCAGGTCATTTGCGGCCTGGGCTACGGAAGGGGTGTTGGGCATGGAGAAGTCGGATTCTGGTTCCAAGCCGGGAGAGTTGGTGGCATAGGGGTTGTTCATGATGAAAAGGAAATAATGGTTTGCAGTTTGTCGGGGCGGACTTTGTCAGATTTTTGCGCTGATGGCAAGGGGCTACTTGAGGATGAGGTGCGGAAACTTTTTTCCTGAAAAATCAGGATGCTGGGGTGTGCGGCTCGAAGGTCAGGGAGCGTTCGTGCTCGCGTGCTTTGGCTAGGCGTTTGGCTTCGCGATAAAAGTGCAATTGTGCACGAAACGGCTTTTGTCCTTTCGCAGGGGTAATAGGAACAGACTGACCGGTTGGTAGTATGTTGTGTGCGTTGCAGTTGTCGGCAAAGCAGTTTTTGAGAATACTGATGAGACGGCGTTTAAGAGCTGTGTCCTCAATGGGAATCATCAACTCGATACGGCGGTCGAGATTGCGCGACATCCAGTCCGCTGAGGCAATAAAGACGGCGTTTTCTCCACCATGGTGGAAGGAGAAAATGCGCGCGTGTTCGAGGTAGCGATCGATGATGGAAACGACCTTGATGTTTTTCGAATAACGGCGATCTCCTGGCTTGAGACAGCAGACTCCGCGCACGTTGAGGAGGATTTCGACGCCGGCTTGGGAGGCTTTGTAGAGTGCCTCAATGATCTCAGGATCTTGCAAGGAGTTGACCTTTGCCATGATCTGTGCGGGTTCACCGAGTTTGGCTCGATCTGCCTCGGAGGCGATGAGCTCGAGCAAGCGTGGCTTCATCTGAGTCGGGGCAGGGATGAGGTGGCGGAAACGAAGGAGCTTGGAGCGACCTGTTAGCGCATTGAAAAAGAGCGAGGCATCATGGCCATACTCGGGGCGGCAGGTGAGATAGGATATATCGGTATATAGCTTAGCCGTGGATTCGTTGTAATTCCCGGTGCCTAGATGAACATAGCGGCGCAGTTGCCCTTCTTCTCGGCGAACGACGAGGCAGATCTTGGCGTGCGTTTTCAAGCCCTTGATGCCGTATACGATCGTAACGCCGGCGTTTTGCAATTCATCGGCGCGCAGCAGATTGCGTGCTTCATCAAAGCGGGCCTTGAGCTCTACGAGAACAGTGACTTGTTTGCCGTTTTGTGCGGCTAGGATCAGGGCATCAATGATGCGAGATTTTTTCGCGGTGCGATAGAGGACTTGTTTGATCGCCAAAACCTGCGGGTCGATGGCGGCTTCCTCGAGCAAGCGAATGACGGGGTCGAAGGACTGATAAGGATGAAAGAGGAGTTGGTCCTTTTCAAGTATGGAGGAAAAAATTGATGTACCAGGTGTTACGTCGGGCGAGTTTTGCGGCGTCCATTCTTCATCGCGAAGATGGTGAAATCCTTCCAGAAATGCTAGATCCATGAGGCTAGAAAGTCCAACGGGGCCTCGCGGGATGCTATACATTTCTTCACGACTGCTATTGGTGGCTGTGCGAATGATTGCGACAAGTTCGCGCGGGCAGGAGATAGGAATCTCGATGCGTACGGTATCGGAATATCTGCGTGCAGTGAGCACATCTTCCATTTCGTCTGCAAGGTCATGGGTATTGTCATCATCGACAGTGATATCACCATTGCGGGTGAGACGAAATACTCCGGTGGCGGTGACTTTTTCTCCTGGAAAAAGAGTGCTCGCGTTGAGTGCAACCAGATCTTCTAACAGGATAAACGTGTTGGGGTGATTGGTGAGTGGAATGCGGCGACCAAGGCTCTCGGGGAGAGGAATGAAGGCGTAGCGTTTGGTTTCGCTCTCGGGGTCTTGCACACGGCAAGCAAGGATCGGCGTCAGAGCTGGGAGATAAGGAGTTGCTTCAGCAGGATCGTAGGAGAGCGGAGTGAGGACAGGTAAGATACTGTGCTCAAAGGTAGCGCGCAAAGCAGTTTGTTGGGATTCTGATAAGGAAGCGGGATCGAGAAGATGAATGTCGTGCTTGGCCAGCAGTGGCAACAGTGTGCCGTGAAGGAGGTGGTATTGATCTTCGACAAATTGCAGAATGCGTTTGCGCAAAAGTTCGAGTTGGCGTGCGGGACTGTGGCCCGAGGCGTCTGGTGTTTTGCGGCCCGCCCGATTGAGCAATGTAAGCCCGCCGATGCGGACTTGAAAAAATTCATCGAGATTGGATGCGGTGATGGCTAGAAATTTTACCCGCTCCAGCAAAGGCACATCACTGCGCTGTGCTTGGAACAACACGCGCTGATTGAACTCGATCCATGAGAGTTCGCGATTCAGGAAAGGGCTAGCCATAGCTCATATGATACAGGGATTTTCGCCATTGCCAAGTGCTCATGCTGCAAATGCATGTGACATTGATTCAAAAAATCTTCACACGAAAACAAACATCCGCAACCTCGAAAGGGTGCGGATGAGAAAACGGTCAGATTTTCTGCTAGTCTGTGCTGCTAGAGTTACTCGTAAGTCGGTGTCTTATGACGGCTGAAATAACCATTACCGAGGTACATCGAGGAGTGATAGTCTGGAAGGGGGCCTGCATCGGGTGCTATTTTTATACCTTGGCCGATGGAAGCGTCCTCTGGTTGCGACGAGGCAATGTTCACCGGTGTGCCTATGCTGACGAGGCGGAAAAACTTCGGCGCGATATTTTCGTGCAGCCGGATGCAGCCGTGGCTGGATGGATAGTGCTTGACCCAGCCAGTGTGGAAGCCGTAGTTGGTCTTAAATTCACACCAATACGGCATCGGCGTGCCTTTGAAAGACCAGCCCGCGGGGCGACTGTCGCTGTTGGCTTTACGAGCATCTTTTCCGTTGTAAGCCCAGCCGTGGCTATTGGCGCGCTTGTATTGATTTTTAAGGATAATCTTAAAATTTCCTTGTGGTGTGGGGGTGCCAGCAGCGCCAACAGTGCAGGGCGTGACGAGAAGAGGCTTCGAGCCCTCCATGACGTAGATCAGTTGCTTGCGCAGCGAAACTTTCACGCGGACCGCAGATGGATTCCTAGGCAGCGAAGCTGGCAGATCATAGGTGTGATAGGCACTGAGTCCAGAACCTGATGTGAACTTGTTGCATGAACTGAGAGTGATGGCCGTCATTGCGGCGATTAGGATCTTGAGGTAGCATTTCATGCGGAGATGGATTGCTCAGTTATCGTAGTAAATGGGGGAGGTTATTATTGCATGCGCTCCCATGAATCGACCTTACTGTTTTTAAACAACACGGTGGCCTCGCGATAGGGAACGTATTGGATTTCAGGGCCAAAGGAAAATCCCGAGTAGGAGCTGCGGCGGCCCCAGCCACGATCGATGCCGTAATTTATGCCAAAGTGATTGTTTACGACGGGCTGGGAGCCAAAGTAATCCCAGCGGTCCGTCACGATGTCGCCCTGAAGGCCTTGATAGCGCTGCGAAGGAGAGCCCCAAGCGAGAAAAACGGCATCTGCGGACATGCCGCGTGCGAGTTCGCCGCGCTCGACTAATTCTTGATGCTCAGTAGGGAGATTCGTGAATTTCGTGCTGTTTTTAAGGATGCGTTCTTGGGGGGTAGAAGGCGCGCACGAACTAAAGATTAGAATGCTGGGCAACAGGATGAGGGAAAGTGTTTTCATTGCACCGCATTCTACTTGCTGGGATTGATTTGGCAATCGTGCAGTTTGAAAAAAAATCGGACATTTTTTCGATTACCGCTTGCAAAATTGCCGACATCCTACGCAATCTCAGCGCGTAGCCATTTTACCATTTATCATGTCAGACCTGTTAGAAGAAGACGATTTGCAATCCGCTCTCAAGAAGTGCCCAGAGTGGGAGTATGAAAAGAAAGCCATCATTCGCGTGGTGGAGTTTGAGGAATTCAATGATGCCATTGATTTCGTGAACGGAGTCGCTGAAATCGTGGAGGAAGCGCAGCATCACCCCGAGATCAACATTCGTCACACACGTGTGTTGTTGAAGCTCACCACTCATGATGCCGGTGGCGTGACCGATGCAGACATCGAGTTAGCTCAACGCATCGACAACTTGATCGATTGATCATCACGCTGAGTGATTCAAAGAAAGCGGAACCTGTTAGAGATAGCGGGTTCCGTTTTTTTGTGCTGATTTTCAGTGTGTCGTTTGAAGTGATTCGGTCAAATTCTTGAGCTTTTTGCGAAGGCGTTCGACGATTTCCGGGTGCTCCGCGGCGCGATCGATGCGTTCGCCGAGATCTTGCTCGACCTGAAACAATAAGGGTTTTTCGAGGCTCGCAGAAAATCCGCCGAGGTCACCGGTTTGGCTGATGAGTTTGACGTGGAGCTTCCATGGTCCTTCGCGATAGGCATTGGGCAGGTTGTTGTCGCCGGAATAGGCAAAGGAAAAGGGTGCAACATCTTGTGTGAAGCGGGTGGGTGAGAGCAGTGGTCGGATATCGCGACCATCGATGTTGTTAGGCACGTCAGCTCCGCAAAGTCGCAGCACGGTCGGCAAGACATCGAGTGTGCTGGCGGGTTCGAGTTGATGCCGAGGTTCGATCACGCCGGGCCAATAAAAGATGCCTGGTACGCGGTGGCCGCCTTCCCAGTTGGAGCCTTTGCCATCGCGAAACGGTTGCGCGTATCCAACGTGAAGTCGTGCTTCGCCGTATTTGGGATTCTTAGCAACGTTTTGATAGAGAATCCATGGACCGTTGTCTGAGGAAAAAATCACCAAGGTATTGCGAGTGATTCCTGATTTTTCGATACTTTGCAGCACTTGTGCGATGGCGTCATCGATCTCAGCCATGACATCGCCGAGCAAGCCGCGGCGCGAGGTTCCGGTGAATTTTTCGGAGGCATACAGTCCGAGGTGTGGTTGGTTGTAGGCGAGATAGGCGAAAAATGGCTGTTCTTTGTTTGCTTCGATAAACTTGGTGGCTTCTTGTGTGTAGCGAGCGGTGAGCGAGGTCGAGGCATCGAGATCTGAGGGCAAGTTCATCGCCAATCGCTTGTATCCCTTGATTGGCGCATCGCCTTGCGGGTCGGACTGGAGCAATTGCGAGTTATTGTAGTCGTGTGAAACATTGGTGCCGATCCATTGATCAAATCCATGCGCCAGCGGCAATGTTTCGGCGCTCATGTTGTTTTGCGCGTTGGGGCTTCCAAGATGCCATTTGCCAAACATGCCGGTGGCGTAGCCGCGTTTCTTCAATGCCTCGGCGATGGTAGTTTCACTAGGGCGCAGATAGTTTTTGCTATCTGGCCCTACGACCCAGCCACCTAATTTCGATCGACCAGGGTAACGTCCTGTGAGCAGCGAATATCGCGAAGCACTGCACGCAGGAGAGGCGACATAAAATTGGGTAAACTCGGCACCACCCATCGCCATCTTGGTGATCGTGGGTGTTTCGATCACGGGATTGCCGTGATGCGCGTAGTCGCCGTAACCGCTGTCATCCAGATAGATCAGCACCACATTTGGGCGATCCATGGCTTCGCGTGCCGATAGCGGAACGATCAATACTCCCAACGCGAGTGAGAAGATGTGGCGAAATTTCATGCGCCGAGCAAACGCGATCAGCGTGGCAAGAGCAAGCCTTCGTTGTCGAGTCCGGTGATGCGGCGCAGATTCTTCAGCAAATGCCACAGCGTGAATCCAAGGAAAACCATCAGTGGCAAGCCGATCACGAGGAATCCCCAGCCGGTGATTTTCGCGACTTGCGCGTTGTACACTTCCTTGGCATCGGGCGCGGTGTGGTCGAGTTTTCCGAGGAAATGCATCGCCAGATAGAGATTGAGCACCGTGCTGACCAAAAAGGATGCCGCGAAAAGCAATGTGGATTGCCAGAGTAACTTGCGATAGGCTACTTGCTCTTGCTTTTCGGCAACCGTTTTTTCGATCACCGGAATATTGAACACCGAGTCATTGTAGAGAAATGCATTCAGCAAAGGGCTTTTGCTGCGGAAGGAAAACAACACAGCGAGTCCAAGCACGAAAGGGATGCAGGCTTCTTTGATGCCAAAAAGCAGGGCCGCATTGGGCTTGATGGTGCCATCTTTGTTCCACAAATAGAGCGTCAATCCACCCGTCAGCAGCACCGATACCAAGCCGAGTAGCGAAAAGGTATTCATCTTTTTCGTTTTGATGAAAAACCAGATGCCGTACGCAAGGGGCGGCACGAGCGCGAGGATCATCGCCTTCGCTGCACCGATGTGCCAGATTTTATCGCCATCCTTGCTCATGAAACTAAGAGCCATCACCGGGATGAGCACGTTGATGAGGATGTTGTGGAGGGGATTTTCTTGTTCTGTTTTCTGCGACGCCATGGCGTGATAGGCTAAATTACCCAACATCACTTGGCAAGGTCAGAATCGGGACGAACGATTCGTCAAAAAGGGCTTTTTAAAACCACAACCGGAGCCCGCTTTGGGGCGGAGATGGCGGGACTTACTGATTTTCAAATACTCCCGCAAATTTCACGGATTATCACGGATTTTTTTGAGTTCCGTTTTTCAAGTCTTACGTCTTAAGTCTGAAAGTCTTAAGTCTAAAAAAACAAAAAGCGGGAAAATGATTTAGTTTCAGATCTAACACTGAAAACCTAACACTTCCCCGCCTTTGTAGCAATTACGCTTTGGAGTAGATCGTCTTGCCGGTGGACTTGAGGTCGTTGCAGGCTTGCACCATGCGTTGGCTGAGACCGAGTTCGCCTTTTTTCAGATAGGAACGTGGGTCGTATTGTTTTTTGTCGCCGACTTCGCCGTCGATTTTCAGCACGCCTTCGATGTTCGCGCACATGTGGGTGACGATCGGGCGGGTGAAAGCGTATTGCGTGTCGGTGTCGATGTTCATTTTCACCACACCGTAGTCGAGCGTTTCTTGGAGGTCTTCGCTGGAGGTGCCGGAACCACCGTGGAAAACGAGGTCCATTTCTGCTGCGTCACCGTGTTTGTCCATGACCGCTTTTTGACCATCGCGAAGGATGGTAGGCTTGAGTTTCACTGCACCGGGCTTGTAAGCACCGTGCACGTTGCCGAAAGTCGCGGCGAAAAGGAAACGACCGATTGGTTGCAGTGCTTCATACACTTCCACCATGTCCTCAGGCGTGGTGTAGAGTTTTTCGCTTGGTAGGCCCGAGGTATCGTGACCGTCTTCTTCGCCACCGACGCAGCCGGCTTCGACTTCGAGAATGATGCCGAGTTCGGCGCACTCCTTGAGAAGGGCTTTGGAAATTTCGAGGTTCTCCTTGAGGTCAACGACGGAGCCATCGAACATGTGCGATTGGAACAACGGGCCTTTGCCCTCGGCAATGCGCTTGCGGGAAGCTTCGAGCAAGGGCTTGAGGAAACCATCAACTTTGGCAGGATGGCAGTGGTCGGTGTGGAGAGCGATGAGCACATCGTATTTTTCCGCAAGCAAATGGCAGGCTTCTGCCAGCACGATGGCGCCGAAGGCGGCGTCCTTGACAGCGGTGCCAGAGGCAAATTCGCCACCACCTGTTGAGACTTGGATGATGCCGTCAGACTTTGCTTCGGCAAACGCGCGCAGAGCACCGTTGATGGTGGTGATGCTGGTTACATTGATTGCGGGATAAGCGTATCCACCCTTTTGGGCGGCATCCAGCATGGCACGGTATTGAGCAGGTGTTGCGATCGGCATGACAAGGACTTTGTAAGGAGTGCCACCCGTATTGACAAGGATATTCCGGGATGAATCTGGCGCATGACGCTCTTTCCCGTAATTCTTTAGACGCAAAAAAAACGCAAAATGCGCAAAAATTATCACATGAAATTCATCAAATCCGTCGTTTTTGTTTTCCTTTTAAGGATGGCTGGAGCGCATACCGCAGACAATTACAAATAGGAGTCGATATGAAAGACACTCAATCCTACACAAAATATACAAGAAGGTCACCGCGATTGCTCGAGAGCTAAGCTTCATCCTGATTCTCCAGTAAGGGGGGGCGGTTCCTTGTGGCTTCATCGATGAGTCGCTCAATTGATCGACATCTTCCTCTAATTGTTATTGTACTAGGCCTTTTTACGCACATTGTGTGGACCGTGATCAATTCGCTTTTACAGAGATTCAGACTCACGCTCCACGAGGTTGAGACGTTTTGTCGTCTTTCCGGCAAAATTGAAAGACCAACTGAATGAACTGAAGGTCGTCTTTTTGGAAATGGATCGATTGGCATCGAACTTCGATCAGTTTTGGAAACTACGACGTTTCTAGTAGTTCATTCACTTTTGCAGTGTGATGCTCACAGTGCCGTTGTAAGGATTTTGCAAGACGAGTCGGCCTTTGGCTTGGTCAAAGGTAGCGGGGACAACTTTTCCTTGGACGAGGGCTTTGCTGTTTTCGGTGGCAGGAAGGCTGATGCGGCTGGATACGCCAGGGGGCAGTGCGACTTGCCAGACGTTGGTGGATTTTTCCCATTTCACATGAACTGGGCCGCGTGGGGAAGGGACTTTGGCGCGGAGTGAGGTGAGTGAGCCGGGTTGTGGTGCGATGAGGATCTCTGACCAACCAGGTTTGGTGGGGCGGACGCCGGCGATGTAGCGGGGCAGAATGTTCGCGGGTGCAGCGCCCCAGGCGTGGTTCCAGTCTTGATTGGGCTTGTATTTGTTGTCCCATGCTTCCCAAGTGATGGTGGTGCCACTGTTGAGCATGTGTTTCCAACTGCGGTCGCCATCGGCGAGCATGAGGTCGAGTGCTGCTTGCGCCTCACCTTGCTCGTAGAGTCCTTCGAGCAAATACTGTGCGGCATAGACTGAGCATCTCATGCCGCGTTGTTTGATGAATGCGACAACGCGATCGCGATTTTTTTCTGGCACGAGTCCGAAGGCGAGCGGGAAAAGATTGGCGTGTAAGGAGCTGTGCTTTGTGCTTTCACCATCTTTGAAAATCCCCGTTTGCGGGTCGATGAGTTTTTCTTGAAATGCAGCGAGGGTTTTCTGGTATTGTTGTTGATAGGATTTGGCGTCATCAGGCTTGCGAGCAGCGATGGCGAGTTCGCTCATGAGTTGTAAGGCGCGCAGGTGGAAGGCATTGACGACGGTGTTGACGGGAGTGAAAACGTAACCATCGCGCTCGGTGGTGGGCCAATCGACAATGTCGTCGCGCTTTTGTTGTTTGTCATTGCTGACGAGTAGTCCATCGGCGCGTGCACGTTCGGAGAGGGTTTTCTTTTTCAGGGCTTCAAAACGCTGAGCGATCCATGCTTGATCTCCGGTCTGCATCCAGTCGGCATGTGCCATGAAAATCATGTGCGGTGCCCACTCGGTCGGCCAAGTGGGTTGCTTCATCAGGTGATCATAGGTATCACGCGCCATCAGCGGATCTGGATCACAGGCGTAGTGGCTGAGTTGGTTGAGGTAAGCATCCGCCTCGTAAGGGATGCGCTCGCGGTCACCATCGACATAGACTCCAGCAAAAGTCGTGGCCTTGATCGAGTAGCGGCAGAGTTCCCAAATGGCATCGAGGGTTTTGTCCGAGGACTGAAAGCTGGCGGCTTGATCATCCCAGGTCGCGGCGAAGGCGGAATTGCGCTGAATGTTTTTTGCGAGAAATTCACCCTTCCATCCTTCGATTTCTACCCAGCGAAATGGCAGCACTACACCCCATTCTTTCGGCGTGAGAATGGCGGCAGGTAAGGTCGTATTGCGCTTATCAGCTGGCGGTGCGACGAGTGTTTTGTCGCCTTTCAGTTCGGCCGTGGTCTTGATGTAGCGAATGGTGCCACCGGGATTGCGATTGATGCGCTGATCCTTTTGGGCCTCGCCGAAGTGCACGGTGATGGACTGATTTTCACCGGGTGACAAGATGTGGATGTTGCCAAAAGAGACGCGTCCGAAGTCGACGAGAATCGTGCCGTCGTCGAGCTTGCGCACAGATTGTGCTTCTTCTACTACGATCTTAGTAGGTGCTGCCTGGTTAACGGTGGGGAAAATGACACAGACGATGCTGAGGCAGAGAGTGGAAAAAAATGGTCGGATCATGATGTGCTTGGGGCTTTTTACTCGAAGGTGAATTTTTTCGGACGTTTCGGGCGGAGTGAGGAACGTCCGCCATGAGACTGACGTATTGGATCAAAGAGCGCGTCCATGCCATGCGATTTGATGTCATACACGGCGGAGAGTAGCTCACCGAGACGGTCTTTGGGAAAGCCGCGCTCCTTGAACCAGGCTAGATATTCGATGGGCAGATCGCAAATCCACACGCCGGCAGGAGGGCATTCTTTGGGGCCAAATTTGCCATAGGGCATGCGCATGGCCGCGATCTCGGCGAGCAATCGGCGAAAATCATCTCGGTCAATTTCAGCATGTTCCATGTTTAGGATGATACGAGAATTTTGGATGTTGGCAAATTGAATCATTGCGGGTGATTTTTTCGGGATGAGATGCAGGAAGATCAAACGCTAAGATCGGAAAGTCGCTAAGGCGCGAAGTCTTTTGGATGGCTCATGGCAACCTGTTTGGAAATTTCTCTGGTTGCATTCCGCTGATACGAAGGCTTGCACTCAAGGCGAAACTGTGGATGCTGTGGCGGTGAATTCTCCGAGCGCAGTTGTGATTGCGGTGTTGCCCGCGTATCTATTGATCTTGCTGGGCGCGGCATTGCGTAAGGGGCGGATTTTGCGGCACGAACACGACGAACCCATCATGCATGTGGTGTTTCATGTGATGTATCCGTGTTTCATTTTGGATAAGATTCTCGGCAGTGAGGCACTGCGTGATGGTTCAGTGGTGGGGTGGAGTTTTTGCATCGGATTTCTCGAACTGTGCGTCGGCATGCTCGTGGGCTTTGCGATTGGCATGTTGCTGCGTTTGGAAAAAGGCAACGGACTGCGCACCTTTGCCTTTTCGGTCGGGATTCAAAATTTCGGCTTCACCGCCATTCCGATTGTGCAGCAGCTGTGGGGGCCTGCCGCTGTGGCCGTATTGATGGTGCACAATCTCGGCGTTGAGCTCTCAATCTGGACCATCGGCGTGATGTTGATGTCGAACGATAAAAAAATTCCGTGGAAAAAATTGCTCAATGGCCCCGCGCTTTCTGTGGTCGTTGGTTTGTTGTTAGTCGCACTCGGTGTAGATCAAAAAATCACCGGGCCGTTTCGCGAAATGATGAAGTGGCTCGGCAGTGGTGCCTTTCCGTTAGCCTTGCTGATCACGGGTGCGATCATGATCGATATGGTGCGAGTCGAGAAACCCTCGGCGCGCATTGCGATCGGTGGTTCAATCACACGCTTGATGCTGATTCCGGTGATAATTTTGGCGGCGGCGAAGTATCTACCACTGTCGCTAGAACTGAAGCAGGTGCTGGTGGTGCAGGCGGCGATGCCAGCGGCGATGTCACCGCTTTTAATCGCGAAGCTTTATGGCGGTAGGCCAGGCATTGCGGCGCAAATCATCGTCGTTTCCACCTTGCTCAGTCTGTTGACCTTGCCGTGGGTGATCGCACTGGGCATTCAGTGGGTATTGTGATGCTGTAAAATCACTCGATGTTCTGGACCTGTTCGCGTATTTTTTCGAGCTCAGTTTTGCCCGATACCACCGACTGGGCGATGGTCGCATCGCTGGCCTTCGAGCCAATGGTATTGAGTTCGCGATGAATTTCCTGGCAGAGAAAATCCAGCGCACGCCCTGGAGGCTCTGCGCCGATGAGGTAGGACTGGAATTTTTCGAGATGGGCATCGAGTCGGGTGATTTCCTCGCTGATGTCGCAGCGATCGGCAAAAAGCGCAATCTCTTTGAGCAATCGCTCATCGCTCGGGTCGATCGGACAATTCAATTCGGTGAGTCGTTTGCCTAACAATTCGGCTTGGCGCGCGGCACGTGTGGGCGCGATTTCTCGAATTTGTGCGACGATGTTTGCGATGGCATCAAGTCGAGAACGCAGATCTTTTTCCAGAGCCGCTCCTTCACTCGCGCGCGACTCTTGAAAGATCCGCAAGGCTTCGTGCAATGCCGGCTCAATGGCTGGCCAGACTTGTTCGGCATCCATGGTTTGCTCTTGTGCACGAATGATGCCGGGAACACGCAAAAAATCGGAAGCATTCGGCGTGAGATCGCGTTGCAGCGTAGCGGAAAGTCGAGCAAAGGCAGACTCCAGCGCTTGGGCCATGGCGATGTCGACATCGAGAAGTGTTGCCTCTTGCGCTGCGCGGGTGACGGTGAGGTTGACTTGGATTCTGCCGCGTGAGACGTGTTGAAAAACGATGGGTCGGATGGCGGATTCGAGCGAATTGAGGTCGCGCGCGCATGACAAGGCCATCTCGGCTTGCTTGCGATTGACGGAGGAAATTTCTACGCTGGCGTGGGTGTCATCGAGCGAGAAGGTGGCGCGGCCAAAGCCGGTCATGGAGTGAAGTGGCATCGGCGGCGAGGTTATCGCAGTGGCGGAAAGGACGCCATCACATTTTTCGGGGGTGGCGGGTAACTCAAGCTGAGGGCGATTTTTTGAGCCGCAAAAAACGCAAAATTTGAAAAATGAGGGGATTTGGTTAGTGGATTCGCTGAATGAGTGAATGCCATTTGCTTACTCTTTTTCACTGCTGTCGGCCGTCTCCTCCGCTGGCTTTTCTTCAGGCGCGGCGGGCTCTGTCGCGGCGAGTACTTCGATCTGCTCGGGTTTGGTGATGGCGATTTGGACTTTTTCTTTATAAAGCGCGACCTTGCCAGTGACCTTGACCGTTTTACCAATCAGAGCAGCGGGCTTTTTGTCATCGGGGAAGGCTCCGACATTTCGGCCAAAGCAAAAGACCACAAATTCGGTGTTATCGAAGTTCAAAAAAAGATGGCCACTGCGTGCAATCGTAGACTTTGCGTTCGGAACGCCTGTTACGGTGATTTCTTGGCCGATGTGTTTTTTTAGGGTTTCGACATCGCTGACAGAGATTGGCTCTGCGCGGGCGGGAACGACTTCAGCGGCGGCTTCTTGAGGCACTTCGGCTTTATCCGACTTTGTTTCAGCGGCATGAATGGTGTAGAGGCAGGCAACGAGGGGAAGAAAATGTTTCACGTGCATGCTAGGAATCTAGCAAATCTCTCGCGTCACGTCTAGCGCAGAAGTTGACAAACATTGGAATTTTTCCACTCGACAAAGTAGGGGGATTTTCGTGAGGTGTTCGGCATGGAACACCATGTTTATTTTTGGCTGAAGGAAGAAAACAAGAATGCTGCGGATCGTGCCGCCTTTGAACAAGGTCTCGAAGATCTGCTGAAATTGCCCGGCTTGGATCGGGGATTGTGGGGCCGCCCTGCCGCGGTCGAACAACGTCCCGTGGTGGATTTGTCCTGGGATTATGCCCTTTCCATGACCTTTGCGACCATCGAGGCGCAAAACGCCTACCAAGATGATCCGGATCACCATGTATTCATCAACACGCACAAACCCAAGTGGGAAAAAGTGCTGGTGATCGACATTGAGCCGAATCGTTGATCGAGAAATCCATTGCATCAAAAAAAGAAGCCTTCAGCATATCTGAAGGCTTTTTTTACGTGTTTTTTTCATATGTGCCAGAGGTTTCCCAAGAGCAGTGTGACGCGAGTGTTTTTTCGAAACATGATGCGTCGAACCAACTGAGAGCAGATTAACTAGGTCGATAATGCATCAAGGGATTTATTGGGTGAAAATTCACCTCTTGACCGTTTTTGATTAAAAATTCCGCTTAGGGGGGCTTTAAACGCTCAAACCCGTCGCTCTGCGGATGCGATCGAGCACATGGCTGGCTGTCGCGCGGGCTTTTTCGGCACCTTGGCTGAGGACCTCGTTGACGTAGCCGGGATCTGCTAGGATCTCTTCACGACGCTGGCGCATCGGTGCGAAGTAGTTCCAGTAGGCTTCCCAGAGTTGTTGCTTATAGTGGCCGTAGCCGAGACCGCCAGATTGGAAACTTTCGACCATGGCCTGATACTCGGTCTCGCTGGCGAACAATTTATACAATGCAAGGATGGTGGAATTTTCTGTCGGCTTCGGGTCCTCGACGGCTTTCGAGTCAGAGACGATTTTCATGAACGTTTTGCGCAGCGGTTTTTCTTCTCCAAACAACGGGATGGTGTTGTTGTAGGATTTGCTCATTTTTTGGCCATCGAGCCCGGGAACAATCGCGGACTCTTCTTTGATCAAAACATCAGGAATTGTAAGCACAGCATCACCGAGAGCTTCGTTGATTTTCACCGCGAGATCGCGGGTGACTTCGAGGTGTTGTTTCTGGTCCTTACCGACGGGCACCAGATTCGAGTCATAAAGCAAAATATCAGCAGCCATCAGGACTGGGTAGGCGAACAGGGCGTGATTGGACGCAATTCCTTTGGCGACTTTGTCTTTGTAAGAATGGCATTTTTCGAGGAGGCTCATCGGACAGACGGTCGAGAGGATCCAGGCGAGTTCGTTGACCTCGGGCACATCGCTTTGGCGAAAAAATACGGCTTTGGCGGGATCGAGGCCGCATGCAAGAAAATCGATGGCGAGTTCGTGGGTGTTGGCTCGCAGGGCTGGGCCATCATGCAGCGAAGTCATCGCGTGGTAGTTGGCGATGAAATAATAGGCGTCGCCTTGCGATTGCAGGCGAATGGCTGGCTCCATGGCGCCGAAGTAGTTGCCGATGTGAAGTTTGCCCGATGGTTGGAGTCCCGTGAGGATGCGCATGGGCGGAGCATGGTAGGAGCGAAGCGAATAATCAAGAATTCGATGCGAAAAATGCATGGGTGTCGCACTTGCCACGATTTCTGTAAAATCAAGTGTTGCTACTGCGTAGTTATCCGCCTACAATACGCGCATGAATACAACGTTAGCATTTATCGGAGGTTTAGGTGGTCCAGAGATCGCAGTTATTTTTGTGGTGATTCTTTTGCTTTTCGGAGCCAAGAAAATCCCTGAGCTTGCACGTGGACTCGGCAAGAGCATGGGCGAATTCAAAAAAGCCCGTGAAGAATTTGAGCGCGAGATCGTGAAAGCTGAGGATGAAGTGAAAATCCGTGAGGCTTCCGGCAAAGAACCTCGCGACAGTTGAAATTTATGACATTTTCGCCACTTCTCAAGTTTGTTCCGCTGACTCGATCGATCAAAAGCGGAGCTCTTTTTTTGTTGATTGCTTCCCTTGTGGTTTCCTGTCAAAAGAAAGGAACTGATGTTTCTTCTACTGGCATGCAGACCGTCGAAGAATCACAAAATGAGCAAGCTGCCACGGTTCCCTCTGCGAAAACGGTAGCGGTTACGGAGCCTGTTGCGGTGGAGAATGTTGCTCAAGATGCTGTTTCTGCTCCATCCTCATCGCAGGCTGCTGGAGCAGGTTTGCGCTTCCTTGCCTACAATGTCGAGAATTGGTTGGTGATGGAAGAGCGTTATGATTTCGATACTCGTGTTACCGAGAAAAACGCCAGCAAGCCAGACAAGGAAAAGGCTGCTGTGGTTGAGATCGTGAAATCAGCTCAGCCCGATGTGCTAGGTGTTTGCGAAATTGGCACGAAAGAAGATTTGGCCGACATTCAAGCGCGCTTGAAGGCTGCGGGATTGGATTTACCCCACTCGCACTTTGCTGGTGGTATGGATCGCACTCGTCATCTTGGCTTGCTGTCGCGTCATCCTATTTCCTCAACGGCTGTTCCCGCGGATTTGAATTATCGTATGAACGGCAAGGAATATGGCATGCAACGTGGCATTCTTGATGCAACGGTGAAGACACCAGATGGCCGTGAATGGCGTTTCCTTGGCGTGCATTTGAAGTCCAAACGCGATGTCGAAGATGGTGATCAAAATCTAATGCGCATCAATGAATCACAATTGCTGCGCAAGCACATTGATGGCATTCTCAGTGCCAATCCACAGGCGCGCTTGATCGCGTATGGTGACTTCAATGACACTCGTCGCACTAGCCCCTTGCGCATCGTACAAGGGCCTTACAATAGCCCTCGTGGCATGTCTCCGATTGGCGCGCACGATTCGCGTGGTGAGTATTGGACGCATTTTTGGGCGCGTGAAGATGTTTACTCGCGCTTCGATTACATCCACTTCAGTCAAGCGCTCAAAAAGGATGTGAATTTCCAAGAGTGCGGGATTCTCGATCCGAAAAACTGGAACGATGCCTCGGACCACCGCGCCGTGCTCGGTGTTTTCCGCTAGAATTTTTCCTGTCTCGATCAACTTTGTGAAAACTGTTCAACTTAAGTATTTGTCGTATCACCCCAACATTTGGGGACGCATGATTGGTGATGTCTCTGCTTCTTGTGAAGCGGGTGACTTGGTGAAAGTCCTTGATAAAAAGGGCGAGCCTTTTGGTATGGGATTCTGGAATCCTCGTGCGAAAATTCCGCTGCGCATTGCTGTTCACGGCGATGTGGAACCTAATGAAGCCTTTTTTCATGCTGCCATCGCACGTGCTGCGGAACTGCGCCGTGGAGTGCTCAAGCTCGATGATTGCACCGAGACGTATCGGGCGATCCATGGTGATGCCGATCAATTGCCGGGCCTAGTGGTCGATAAATTTGCCGATGTGCTGTCCATCGAGGCATCGTCGTTAGCGGTGTGGCAACGGCTTTCTGCCTGGATTCCGCTGATGCATGAGGCCTTCGGCACCAAGCGTGCACGCATTCAAGTAGATCCCGACTTGGCGCGTGTGGAGTCGATTCCTTTCGGCAATCATCCGCTTTCCGAGTCGATCAAGCCTCTCAAAGTGCGCGAGCATGGAGTGCCTTTTGAAATCAATTTTGCGGAGTCGCACAAGACCGGATTTTTCTGTGACCAACGTGAGAACCGTCGGAAATTTGCGGCATTTTGCAAGGATCGCGAGGTGCTTGATCTCTGTTGCTACACCGGTGGATTTTCGGTGAATGCAGCGTTAGCTGGTGCAAAAGAAGTGATTGCTGTTGATCTCGATGAGCGTGCTGTGGAAATGGCCAAACGCAATGCGAACATCAATCAGGCTCGGGTGAAATTCACCCATGCCGATGCCTTTACTTGGGTGCGCACGATGATTGAAAACGGTCGTCAGTGGGATGTGGTCTTGGCTGACCCACCGAAGTTCATTCATGGCAAAGATGAAGATCGACTGGGCTGGAATAAATACTGTGATCTCAATGCCTTGGTGCTCAAGTTGGTCAAACCCGGCGGTATTTTTGTCACTTGCTCATGCTCTGGTATGTTGAGTCCAGAAGACTTCGAACGCATCATCATTTCGGCGGCCCATCGTCAGAACCGACGCCTACAAATTCTCGATCGCACAGGCGCTGGCAGTGATCACCCTGTGCTCTCGAACTATCCCGCATCTCAGTATCTCAAAGTCATCTGGGCGCGGGTGCTTTAAAAAGAATATGGGGAAGGG
>CANHKJ010000009.1 GCA_947460915.1 Verrucomicrobiia bacterium | reverse complement strand
TAGCGCCCCGAACCAGTGCCATTTTGCCCATCAATCGTCACGATCGTTGTAATCGGCAAGGCATTAACAACCCCTAGCCTGACGATCAACTGACTTGCAGTGCCACCAGATGTTGTGAGCAATGTGGATCCTGTGTAAGCACAAGCTGCGTTCAATTGCACCGTTTGAATCACGTTCGCATTCAGTGAACTATCAAAAGTCACATTGCCTGTTCCACCAATCGATCCATTAAGTATGAAACGGTTGAACGCTTGGTTGCCAATGTTGTTCGTGGGGGCGCCAATAGTAACGCTTCCTAAAGTAGTGATCGGGGCGGACAAGCTGACGTTGCTGATTGTTGGTCGCAAGATACCGCCTGTCATGGTGATTCCACTAGTATTACCTAATGCTGACGCATCGCCCAATTGCAAGATACCGTCATTAATCGTTGTGATACCAGAAAAGGTATTCGCAGCCGCCAGTGTTAAGATGCCACCGCCATCTTTGGCGAGCGTGCCTGCGGATACAGGCGAAACAGCATTTTCTAACACCTGACCGATGGTGATATTTTTCGCCGATGGGACATTGAACTTTGCGCCATTGGCAGTGAGATAGGCATTCTCAAAAGTCCCCGCAGGCAAGTAGCTTGCGCTAGCAGCTACGGGAGATAAAAAACCTGTTGTCGAATCAAAAGTGATGGTAGCTGCCGCGTCCACGCCTTTCGCATTCGTAGGGAAAGCGGGTAGTGTCACCTCAGCCGTGCCACCAATGAGTAAGTTGGAGGTTACGTTATCGCCACTGGAGAGAACATCAAATGTAGTAGTGGTAAAAGTTCCTCCCATTAGCTGCAAGGAAGCACTGGCACCCGGACCGCTCGCATTTCCGCCAATTTGCAATGTTCCCACCACCGCAGCACCTCCTGTTTGGATGAGTTTTCCGGTGTTAACAATTGCCGTTCCCGCCGTAGTAGTCGCCGTTGCCAGGGTGACATTTCCCGTGCCGTTCTTCACGAGACTGCTGGAAGAAAATCCGAAGTTACTACTGCTATTCAGCACGTAATTTTTTGCGCTATTTTCAAAAATAGTCGTCGAGGCAATAACATCTGCGGCATCGATGTTGACCGCAATCAGTCCAGCGCCTGATGCATTGTCGTTAAAAAGAACCGAGTCCGTCGCAAGAAAATTAGTGTAGGTCCCAGCGCTGACAAGCTTCCAATTGTTGTTCGTTGTGGTATCCCATTGACCGTTGGTGTCGCCGACCCAATAAGGTGAATCCGTTGACCCACCGATCTGCACGGCGATGGTCGATCCCGTGTCGATGAGCGTGCCAGTCTGCCGTGCTGCTCTGCCAGCGATCGTACCTAAGACAAATTGCCCAAAACCCGCGCCACCAACACTGCCTCCTGTATAACTGATGAGGTCGTATGTCGAACCTGTCGCCCACGATGCTGCGGATGGATTGATCGTAACCTGTCCTGCCGCATTGGTAACTAAAGAAGTTGTGTCAATCGCAGCGGAGGCGTTACCATAGGTATTTATGGTTGCCGCTCCATTGAAGGTAAGTACCCCGATCGTCAAAGCAGTATCGGCAACACCATTATTGTTAGAAATGACTCCCCCAGTAGCATTGCCAACGTTTACTGTGTTCACAACACCCCTACCAGTAAGCGCACCATTTGTTAGAGTAACGATAGGGGTGATTGCCGTGCTGCTGTTTTGCAGAAGTTTTGCACTACCGCCATTCACGGTAATTCCGCTGCTATTATTGATCGAACCCGCATCGGAAAGAACAAGCGTTCCACCTGTAATATTAGTGGCTCCGCTGAACGTGTTGCTGGCAGTAAGTGTAAGTATGCCCATTGAAGGGCCTTTAGTAATTGCACCATTTCCTGAGATGACTCCGCCAAGAGTCTGATTGAGGCTACTATTGTAGGCAAAAAAGCTGCTCGCCGTTTGCAGATTAATTGCTCCGACATAATCTCCGCTATTCAACTGGCCAGCAGCACCAATTGACAACGTAGTATTATTTACTGAAGTATTTCCGCTGTAGGTGTTAGCCCTTCCCAGCGTGACAGACCCGCTTGGCGTTCCAGTAGGACCGACAATCGACAAGTTATTGCTGCCAACCAGCCGCGCATTTACGACTAAGGATCTCCCGGCAGTAGTACTTGCAGCATTATTGATAATGGTATTGGTAAAACCCAAGGTGATCGTATTCTGGCCAGTTCCTTCCGCGATTGTGTTTCCTGCCGCTCCTGTCTTCGCGTTGATTCTGCCGACCGTGACGTTGCTTGCTAGTGTAATCGTTCCTGTGGAAAGGTTAAATTCAGCAGTATCGTTTGCACTATTATCCCAAGCCAAAGTATAGGGACCTGTTGCTACCGCCCCCCAGCGGGCCGAGGTGGTATCCCAAGTGCCGGCGCCGCCTTGTGCAGTTCCATTGCCGGACCAAAAGCGCGTAGCCGCAAATGACGATTGCGTTACAAGCAATGTAGCAATTGATACTGCCAATGAAAAAGTATTTTGAGAAAACGAGAGGACGCGTAGCTTCATGAGTTTGGGTTGGTTGTTGCACTTGCGAGAAATTTCTGCGCAATTTGACAATGACAACCCAAGAGTATTCTGGTGATAAAACGAGAAGAATCGAAAGTAGATACCTGCCCATAAATTACACAGGTTTGTAATCACAATGAATGGCGGCTTATCCGAGATATGCAGCCCTTACACCTTCAGAAAATCCAATCAATCAGCTCTACTTGGATACCCATGATAAAGATAAAGCGCACCGTAAGTCCAATTCGGTTTGGGCATACCGGGCACGTTAACGCGGTCCATCATCAACGCGATGAAAGGCGCGGGATATCCTTCAGGCAAGGGAATCACATTCGGCCAAATGCGCGTGCCGTTGTTGTCATTCCATGGTGGCATGTCCACTTTCAATTCGCCCGCTGGTTCGAGATCGGGATAGCTGCGAATGTAAATTTTTCGATCCGCACTGCCAAACAACGCGTAACGTTTGTTGCCAAATGTTTGAATCATCGTACCGGTGCTGTCCATCTCCACTGGACCTGCGAGACGTTTGTAACCACGATCCCACTGATCACTCTCCCACATTCCGGCACGATAGGTTTTCCCGTGCTCGCACAAGAGGATGCGCCATTTCCCTGCGGCTTGATCGTAGATGCCATGCGGGTCTTCATGCGCCCCAACGAGCCCCATGGACGTAGCCTTCATAATGGAAAATCCACGTCTCGGATCTTTGACTGATCGTATGGCGAGAATCTCTTTCGCCTCTGCTCGGCCCGCCTCTCCCAAGGCACTGAATCCTGTAGTCCAACC
Organism: Verrucomicrobiia bacterium; assembly: GCA_947460915.1. Classification (GTDB taxonomy): domain Bacteria; phylum Verrucomicrobiota; class Verrucomicrobiia; order Verrucomicrobiales; family Akkermansiaceae; genus UBA956. The sequence continues at coordinate 22,290 of CANHKJ010000009.1, read as the reverse complement.
ACGCCACTCGCCAGACTTGGTGTCGCGAAAAATGTGAGAAGCTAGGTCATTGCGAAACAAGCCATCGTTCATATCAAACACAATCACGCCCTCGAATCGAAGATCAAACACCGAAGGGTTCAGAGAAAAAACGCCTTGCATCGGATGAGGCAGAGCACGCCCCCGCAAGGTCATGGTAAACCACAGTCGACCATCGTCGAGCAATGGTGCGCCTTCCTCATTGGTGATCGCACGAATGTCAGCTTGACCTGTGCCGGGCGAGAGATAGGACAAGGCTTCCTTGATTGACAATTTGGCTCCAGCAGACAATTCTGATCTAACAGAAAAATCCATCGCCTGCACACGTTGACGTTCGCGCAGGTCGAGATGTTCGGAAAAATCGGAAAAACCGATGAGCGTAGATTTGCCCGAATTTTCCAGAAAAAGATTTACGCCAACCGCTGACATCTGCACGCGCAGAGTGAGATCTTTCGCCGAAGTACCCGATGGCAAAGGCCACGATTTTTCCATCACTTGCTTGCCCTTCACGACGACCGCCCACGCAATTGCCTGAGGCTTACCATCTTTCATCAGGCACTCTGCAGTAAGCGCATCATCATTTGCGGCATGTGTAAAACTGAGCCCGATCGAGGCATCGCCTTCCACAGAATCCAAGGCCACATCATAAGTGGCAAAAGGATTGAAACCGCCAACCCAACGCTGCGAGATTCCCGCGCCCTCGGCCACAGTGCCGATGAGGCAACCATTTTTTTCTTTCCATGTGACGGCTGAATTCTCCAGCATTTCGGGATGCATCAAATCCAATTCCATCACCTTCGCCGGACGCAAAGACGATAAGGGAATTTGCTGATTTTCATCAAAGACCATGCGTATCGCGGCCTGACGGCGAAAGTGAATTTCATCAGGGCGGACCTCTTTCTCAGCAGCGATGACGAAGAACGGAAAAAAGGCAAGTAGGGTCAGTGGCCGTGAGAGATTCATGAGAAGTGACATACGTCATCACGTCGAGAATTCTAGCATCAAGTTTGTCAACATCGATGCGATCATTTCGCGACTCTTTCCGATAACTGAAATACCATCGTGCTGCGAGGAGGCAGCGCGGGCAGTTTTGTCAGATCCATGCTTTTTCCTGATACCAGTTCGAGGCCTTGCTTCGGAGCATCCTTGGGCACGCTCAAGGGAAACGTTTGGTCTCTGGATGTATTCATCACGATCCACCACGATCCATAACGAGCCGAGTAAAATTGCGCTTTGCCTGCGTGGATATTTTCTTGGCCAGCAACAAATGAAATGCCTTGGGGGATTTTGGCGATGGGTAAAATTTCACCTCCATGTGTCGACAAACGTTTGGTAGGATAATGAATGCCACCCATAGAACCATACTTGTTACTCCAGTCGTGAGGACGAATCCACGACAAGCCACTTGGCTCAAAGACGACTTCAGTAGCCACCGTCGCTAAGCGTTCGGTATCGGGAAGGATTTGATGAAAGCGTGCCAGTCGATTGATTCCATAACGCGCCCGCCAATACAGCGAGACATAAAGAATTTCCCAACCTTGCTTCAGCGCAACGACACCATTGTCTTCATCAGTCCAGACAAAGTCCGGCGCGCCCATGCTCATTGGCAAACGTTCTTTGCTCGACGCTTGTTTTGTGACCCACTCATATTCATCGGGAATGTCAATCAATCCACACGTCACACGAAATCCACCTTCATTGATTTGTTCTTCAAGGCTCGCGTAAAATTGTCCATCCACGATTGCTTGTTGCGAAAAGCCCAAGCTCATGGCATCGCGCAGTTGATGCACCGCATCAAACATGCCCGCATCCCATGAGACTCTTTGCCCATAGGTCACAGGACCCGGAAAATGCGTATCGCGCCAACCGATCACGGTTTCCAAACGCATCAAGTGCTCGCCTTTTTCCGTGACTGTCGGATAGCGAAAAATACTACGCGCTTTCATGATCTTGGCTAACTGTTTTTTGACAATCGGATCTCCTTCCGTTGCGTCTGGCGTGGCTTTGGTCGCTTTATACAACTGGCTCACCCAGTCGGTGACTTCACCGTAACCACCGACGTAGCCGAGTTCTTTGGTTAGACCTTTTTCGGTGAGCTGCCAGTAGTCATCACCTAACGGTTTTTCTGGTCCATTTGGTGTCTCTTTGCCCAGCCATGGCTTCGCACCAACAGCTTCGTGCACATAGCGCAAGGCCACACCATCAGGCAAGGCGCGCTTAGGATCTAAGAAACGAATCGCCCGATCAAGCCTCTGAATGTTGAGGTCGATGATCATCGTTTGATTGGTATAGGCTCGACGATTCTGGCACAACCAATCTCGACTCGCGACAAAAGCATCGACCCATCCCACACAACGTGCCGTTTTCTGCGATTGCGAGACATGCGATAAAGCTTCTTCCTCCAACTCGGTGGTGAATTCGGATTGCAACATCCACACCGCATCCGCCAACGGAGCCAAGCCAAACCAAAAAGGATTCGGAGTTGCTTTATCGCTGTGAATGCATTCTGGATCATCTTTCCAGCGCTGCCACCACAAATCAGCATTGCGCACAATCTGTGTTTTAACCCGTTCCTGACGATAGGCATTGGTCCATTTCACATGCCAGCATCGCGCCAAGAAATGCACATGCATTTGACTTAAGTTGTCATTGCGCTGCTGCAAACTTTTGCAATCACGATTCACCCGCTGTTTGAGTTTTTCTAACAACACGAGAGTTTCCTCATGCAATTGCTCGACAGCTTTCGGTTGGATCTTCTTCGGTGCTCGCCCTAAAACTTCGCCCTTCACGGTGCGATGATACGGATCCGTTGAAATCGAAAGTTCATAGATGCCGCGCGATGGCACAATCATCGATTTTTGGTATTGTTCGAAATTTTGCCCGTAGCCCCACATCTGCCCCGATGCACGCAACTCCAGAGTGATTTTTTCTTTTCCTCGCGTCACGGCAAGCGGCAAGGGCTCGGTGCGAAAATAGAATCGTCCCGGCACTGGTTCTTCATCCGTGCCAAGATCGATGATCTCGGTGTCCCCCAAATGCCGATAGCCAATCACTTTTCCCTCATGCAATAATGTCAGACAATTTTTGTTCACATCACTGCCCCAAAGTTTGATCGTCGCATAGTTTTGCAAGTTCGGGTCACAGCGCATCGCAAATCGCACCTGCCCCCCTTCCCAACTCGGCGTTTCTAACGGCAAAAGAATGCGCGCCGGTTGCTTGCAGGCTCCTTCAACAATTTCCGATTGCTCGGCTTGCAACTCATGCTCTTTTTCCGATGCCGCATTGCCCAAAATCAAACGATCCATCTCATCCGCCATCAAGGTCTGAAAACCCATCATAGCGCTTACCACAAGAAACAAGCAGCGAAAAACTACAGTCAACCGAAACAAAACCATACGCAAAAGTAAAGAATGAGTCGCACGTTGTAAATCACGACGATGCATGAAGTTGTTCTAGAACATGGCTGCAAAAAGCGCTCATGACTCCATCATTTCACATCGCGCATCACGTTCATGCAATCGATGATTTCTAAAAAACTGGCACCTTCCTCCACGGGCTTGCCTTGTTTTTCCCATCGATTGCCCGATAGACTCAAATTCAGCACGCCGCGCACCCGCATCGCCTTACCTGATCCGAGTTGGAAGCTGTTGTTCGTGATCGAAAAATCCTGTGCTTCCAGCACTCCATGCTGATCTCGGTATGCGTTCGCCATGATGATGGCGGAACTTTGAAAACCGCTGAACGTGTTGCCTGTTATGTTCACGTTTCTCATGCGTGCACTTTCTCCCATCGAGTAGGTGAAATTCAGACCCATCACCCCACCGTGTGAACCATCAAATTTGTTGCCCTCGATCGTCATATTCTGAGCACGCACCAACATGGCATTGCGCATGTACGGAGTCATCACATTGTTCCGAATCACCGTGGACGAGGTCATTTGGTTGAGATTTAACACCACCACATTCGCAGGGACCAAAGCGGGCAATGCTCGATCGAGCACAATCCGATGACTGCGCCGTTGCGCTATGAATTCTACATTTTTTACATTCGCCACACCGATCACTCGGTTCGCTTTGGTGTCAAGAAATTGCAACGCATCGCCCTTGCGAATCGTGTAGTAGTAATAGTGATTATCGGTCGTGGTTAATGTCATCGCATTCGGAACCTCCGGCGCGTAATCGACAATTTTTTCCAACAGAGTTCCGACGTTCAAACAATCGTCACCCGGAGCCTCAATGTGACAATTTTCGATCAACAACTTGCCCCGAATATTCATCAGATGAAGCGCGTCGGATGGCATCGAGAGAAAGTGACTGCTGCTAGGTTTACGGATCATACGCACCTGACGCAGAGTCACATCGCCATGCATGTCCGAGACGCGAATGCCACCATTCAAGGAGCCAAAAAAATCGAGTTTTTCGAATGTGATGTTCTCGACATGATCGGCAGCGATTTGACCATAGATGCTTGCGGATTTATTTTTCGCAGCAACAACCGCAGCGGGCAATTGCACTTTATTCAATCCATAGGTGATTCCATTGCCGACCGCGATGCCTTTCATGCTCGGCAGGTAGTCTTCCTTGACGTGAAATCGAAACACCCGTGGCGAAAGACGGGTGATATTGCGAATGTATAAATGATCGTTGCCCATGCGCGCATTGCGTGCGACGCCGCCATTTTCGAACACAATCATGTGCCGTCCTCCGCCACCATGCGCCTCATATTTGTTCGCCTGAAGAAACGCTTCATCAGGAGGCTCTGGGTAACCATCACGGATCTTCACATCAAGTGTGCCACTGTTGTCGACCGCGATCACTTCCCCTTGCGAAAAACTCGGACGATCCGTATCGAAAGTCATCCCGCGCAGAGTGATATTACGTCCACCCTTGATGTGAAACGCGAGACTCGCATCACCACAAATGAGAGTGGCGCCATTGCCATCGATGATGAGATTTTCATGATCGATCAGGGATAGACAATGCCATGCAGTGGGATGATCGCCGAGACGATAGATTTTTTTCTCAAATACGACCCTGCTTTCCAAGCCATCATCTTTTGCGGCCTTGAACGCAGCAACGAGCGCAGGACCATCATCGTGCTTGCCATCACCTCGGGCGCCGAAATCCACAACGCGAATGTCCGCAGCAGACGCAAATGCAACGCCGTATATCAAACCGAGCATCGAGAAGAAAATGTGTAGCCTTTTTTGCACGCTGTCTTTACTTGCTTTCGTTTGCTATTATTACAGACAGCACCATCTTTTTGGTGGCATCCGTTTCGTCTTCGAGTTATCTGTGCCTTGCTCACGAAGTAAAAACCATCATGAACTCTCACGACGATCCCTTTCAACAAGCCCGCGCGAAATGCCCGATTCACATTGGCACGTTTCAAGGAGCGCGTGTGCCCATGATTCTGCGCCACAAGGATGTTCGTGGAGCGGCAAAAGATACGACAAAGTATAGCTCGGATGCCCCGCTACGCATTCCCATTCCATCCGAAGAAGAAGTCCGCACCGTGCGCCAATATCCACTCGAAGTCGATCCGCCGCTTCATGCAGAATACCGGAAAATTGTTGAACCATTTTTTCTGCGTCCGAAACAACCCGATGTGCTCGCGAAGATTCATCAATTGATCGACACTCTGCTTACCAAAGCTCTCGCCGCTGAATCGATCGATGCCGTCAAAGACTTCGCGATCCCACTGCAATCCTATGCCCTCACCTATCTGCTCAATGTGCCCGAAACCGAAGCCGAGTTATGGGTCAGTTGGGGCATTCATGTGTTCAAAGATGGCGACGGAAAATCCAAAGGCCCATTCATGGAAAAATACTGCCAGCAAATGTTCGAGGCCGCGGCAGAACAACACGGCGACGATTTTTTCTCAGCCTTGAATCAAGCGCAATTCTCGGGCCGACCTCTGACCATGGAAGAAAAACTCGGCTACGCTAACATCGCCTTTGCTGGTGGCCGCGATACCATCATTCACACCGTCACGCGCATCATTTCTTACTTCGCACAAAACCCGCAAGCCTTGCAATGGATTCGCGAAAACCCTGACCGCATCACGCTCGCCTCCGAAGAGTTTTTCCGAGTATTCATTCCCCTCACCCACATAGGCCGCGTCTGCCCCGTAAAAACAGACGTCCATGGTTTCGAGGTGCAACCTCAAGGACTGGTCTCTCTATGCTGGTCATCCGCCAACCGCGATCCCGAAGTCTTCGATGAACCTAACGAAATTCGACTCGATCGCAAACCCAACCCGCATGTGTCTTTCGGCTTCGGTGCGCATCTCTGCCTCGGCGCCCACCATGCACGAGCCATAATGCGCGCTTTGATTCAAAAGTTCAGCGAACGCGTTTCACAAATCGAAATTCTCGAAACTGTAGAACTCATCGAAAAGGAACCTGACTACACTCGCAAAATCGGCTACGAGTTGTTGCGTGTAAAATGCTCGAAAATCGTCTAGTTCTATCGCTGGCGTAATCGCTCTTTTAGAAAGAATAGATTATCAGAGTGAGCACACTTCCAGCGATTAGCGTATGCCAGATTTAATCAACCACTCTTGGCACTTTTTCGGCCAAGCGCCGACTGCCTGATCAGAGCGCAAGCCATGACCGTGACCACCGGTGGCGCAATGGAAAAACTCGTTAGAAACCTTGGCCTGCTGCAGTGCTGCGTGGTAAACTTTGCTCCCCGCAATAAACGATTTATCGTCTTCAGCATGAACAATGTAGGTCGGCGGCGTCTTGTCGTTGACGGGAAGTGCGGCTGAAATTTTCCCTGGTCCTTCGTTGAGATAAGCAGGGTACACTAGGATCGCGAAATCGGGACGGAGCTTTTCTTTGTCTGCATCGTCAAGGTTGGGATAGGTAGATTGATCCGCATTCGTGCTAAGCCGCGCAGAGAGATGGCCTCCAGCGGAGAAGCCCATAACTCCAATATGTTGAAGTGAGATATTCCAGTCAGCAGCGCGATGCCTCACCAGACGCATGGCGCGTTGGATATCCTGAAATGCTCCATCTCGGTTGTTAGGCACCCGGTATTTGAGAACGATGCCGGTGATGCCAATGGTATTGAGCCATGCCGCAACTTCAGTTCCTTCTTTGTTGAAAGCGAGAATACTGTAGCCTCCACCGGGGCAGATGATCACGGCAGGAGTTGGCTTATCAGCCTTAGGAGCTTTGAAGACGGTGATGGTCGGCAGGTTAATATCTATTAGACGAATCACGCTATCTCCCCGCGCGGGCATTGCTTTTTCTGACCCTTGGGAGCAATTCCCTGGCATCTTGTCCTTTGGCCACAAAGGAACGGTTGCTGCAGGAACAGGCTCCTCTGCCCAAGCTGGCGAGCCGAAGACAATGCATAGGATCGTAGCGATGATGCGGCTGAGTGGATTATTTTTCATAGGGCAGTATGCGAAGTGGCCCCGTGATTCTATTTTTTGATCCCTCCGAGGTCAACAAGGAATGTATCATCTGCCGCAAGGCCCACTTCCATACGTTGCACTATCAAACAAGCTTCGATCTCATGCGTTCTCATTACACTTATACCCATGCATGGTGCACGATCATTTTCGCTTAGGAGAAGCAGAGGTGAAAAAGTTGGCAATCTTTTTTCCATCGAGCGTGATCGATCGTGTTTGCAGGAGCCCGAGCAAACGACTGCCGCTATTCGCATCGGGTTGGGTGTGATTTCCGGGATCTTTTAGGGTATTGTTTTGAAACGTAACTCCTTGGCTATGACGCAGCATGATCGCTTGGCGATCCGATTTCTCGTTAGGTCGCGCAATCAGTGTCGCGCCTATGGGTGAGTCGATCGTATTGTTCTCGATGCATGAATTTTTCAAACCGACGAGACTCATCGCGGGTCCGCCGCTGCGAGAAAAAGAATTGTTAGAAATGATCAAGCGCTCGATAGGAATGGCCCCTTGATGACCCAGTGCGTTATGCGAGCGCACTTCGATGCTCGGACGGTGCGGGCGCGGGTTGACATCGATGAAGGTATTGTCAGCAATCGTGATATCATGCGGGATGCCACCAACCATTCCGATACCCGTATTAATGCCAATTGCATTGCCCATGCGATGGAAATTGCAATCTCGCAAAGTCCCTGGACCAGACATGATCCCGAAGGTTTGGAAGTTATCTTCAAACAAGCAATGCTGTACGAGCCAACCCGCACATTGGTGATCTGGCCACTCTGCTTGGCCATCGGCAAAAGGTGCCGCGTCTTGGTCGAGCGTGATGACAAAATCCTTGATTGCGGCAAGTTTTGCCTCGCCGAGAAATGCGCCTGTTTTGCGATGAATGAAACGCAGCCGATCCCCTGGCTTCGCGTTTTTCAATTTAGGTCGCAGCCCCCAATTTTTTTCCATGGTCACTTGCTTACCAGAAACAGATACCACCTTACCCCAGATGCCGTGGAAATTTTGCAGATCGTCCGCCGTGTGGCGAATCGTAACGTGATCCATCGTGGTTCCATAACGTGTAGCGCGACACAAAAAACCTTCCGCCCCTTTCCATTGACTGGTCCCAGGCCGTGGGCCGAAGTAGCAGTCTTTCCACAGATGCCCACCATCTCCACCGCTTTCTCCTGGGCCACCCTTAGCCACATAGAGGCTCACACCATGGAGCGTGATATTCGCCGAATCCTCTAACTGAATCGCCATCGCAGTGGTGAAGAGGCATGACAATCCATCGCCCACACGCAACATCCCCAACTCACCAAAGGCTCGTTCCCAGTTCGCATCGTGGAGTCGATCCATCAAATCTGGATCCTTCATCGACACCCAATATCTACCATCAGAGGAAGGCTTGATGTGAACGTAGCCGAGCTTCTGCTTGCCTTGCTGCAAATCGTAAAGTGGCGCGCAAAATCGTCCATCGCTCTTAAATGGTAACAGTCGCTGATCGCCTTTGTAGGTTTTCGGCACAACGATGCCTGGCGATGGCTGAATTTCAAAACGATTGCCTTCCCGATCAATCTTCGTGATGCGCCCTTCGATGCAGCCGCGCGTGCCACGATCAATGATCGCGCCGCGCAAAACGATGTTGCGACAATCAAAGAATCCAATACAACGATGACCCGGCGGCATTTGCTCATCATCCAGATCGAACCAAAAAGTCGCACCCGTGGCATCGATCACAAACGGATTTGTGGCATCGCGTTGCATACCTTCAAAATGCAGCGGGTAAAATGTCTTCGCGCCCACTTGATATTCCTGTCCGAAACGATAGTCCCCCGGTGGGATGCGAACTTCCCCTGCGCCACTGTTGAAAGCCTGCATCACCATCGGCATGACCCCTTTCCCTCGCTCACGTTGTTCTGCTTTTTCAGCATCAGAAAACTGCGGCCCTGCTGGCAGATCGAAACTGAAATGATACTCCATCGGTGCTGGTGATTTCGCAGCCAAAATCTCCCGCTGATGCGGCGAGAGATGAAAGTGGGCATCGTTGGCGCAGAGCGGGGCAACTACAGAACAGACTAGCACGGTGAAAACAAAGACGGTAATTCTCATGGTCAGTTTTCTTTCACTTTGATGTCTTGGCATTGATTGAGTTTCCATGGCTGTGATCGTGGTTGTGAATTCTCCTGAGGTGATGCCTTGCCAGAGAGAATGCGTGGCTTGCCGGAGTCTACGAAAGAGTTGCCGGAGATCTCTCCGCCGGAAACGAGGCTGAACTGGATCGCGTATTGGCCCGAGTTGATGAATCGATTGCCCCGCACTATGAGGTCGCTAAGTAATGGCGTTCGGGCGTTATGATTGAGCGATTGAAATCCCGCCTGCAAGGTCACGCCATCAGGATGAATGGCCATGTCTTCGAAAACATTGTTTTCGATGCGAATACGCCGACAGATGCCGCCTTCGTTGCGGGTAAAGAAGTTGCTGTCGAGGTAGATGCCCGAACCAATGCGGCTGAAACGGCTGTCGCGCAGCGTTCCGCCATTGCCGCCCTGAATGAGCAAGCGCTGATAGCTGTCGCGGAAATCGCAGTTCCGAATTTCCCAGCCATCGTTCTGCCAACGTGGGTTTTCCGCTACGGCATTCGCCAAGGATTCTGCGTCGCGATCCAGCATGAACGAGAGTTTATTCGCGGACTCAACGACGGCGGTACCGAGCGGCGCACCGGTTTGCTTGTCGAAGAAGTTCAACATGTCGCCTTGCAGCGCAGGCATGTGCGAATCCTGATGCAGCGTGATGTTCCGACCCGAGACTTTCTCAACGCAACCCCACAAGCCGTTGAAATTGATCAGGTCATCGGTGGTGTGCAGCATTGTGCAGCCAACGAGCGTACTACCGCGCTCCATGCAGCCGCTGAGGAAGCCATCGGAGCCCTGCCAGTGACAGGTGCCGGGTCGAGGGCCGAAGTAGCAATCCTTCCACAGATGTCCGCCACCTCCGCCGAACTCGCGCACACAGCCTTTCGTAATGTAATTGCGCACGCCGATGAACTCCATGCTTTTGGAGTGCATCACGCCGATGGCGGTCGTCGTCGTGTGCAGCAGGCAGAGGCCGTCCCCGACTTGCAGCGTGCCCGCATCGCCATACGCGCGAATCCACGCCGGATCGCGATTCGTGCTCAGCAGCTCAGACTTCTCTGCGAGATGCACCCAGTAACGCCCCGGCTGCTTACCGGGCTCCACACTGCGAAACGCCAGTCGTGCCGGACCGCGATGTTGCAAGGCATACAACGCCGCACAGAAGGTACCGTCTGCATTGAAAGGATGAGCGTGCCCTTCGTCGCCTCGATCTCGATTCGATTGCCCGCTTCATCGAGCTGCGTGATACGGCCCTCCATGCAACCACGCGGATCACGATCCAGCGTGGCTCCCTCGAGCGAGAGGTGATTGCAATTCACGAACCCGAGCGCGAAGTGTGCGCTGGGTGCCTGATCCGGCGGCAACTCAAACCAGAATGTGACGCCCTGTGCTAGGATGCGGAACGGCTTGTCGGATTCGCGCTTCATTCCCCGGAAATCCAGCGCATACACCGGCCCGTCCTTGTCCCACGTCCCCTTGCCGAAACGATAGTCCCCCGGCGGGATGCGAACTTCCCGCGCGCCACTGTTGAAAGCCTGCATCACCATCGGCATGAGCCCTTTTCCTCGCTCATGTTGTGCTGCTTTTTCGGCATCAGAAAACTGCGGCCCTGCTGGCAGATCGAAGCTGAAATGATAGTCCATCGGCGCTGGCGATTTCGATTCCAGAATCTCCCGCTGATGCGGCGAGAGATGATCTCCCTGAGCACTAGCCAAGATCAGCGAGAAGAAATATGTTAGAAGCAGAACCAGCCTATCATAAATGATAAGACAGGATAAGTTGATGCCAATGTGCTGAGTGGATCGGTTCATAGAGCAATCCTATGCTAGCGTTGCCATCTCTACAATCAATGGAATAAGTCGTCATGCAATCATCCCAATACTCAGTCAGGCTTGCTTCCTTTATCGTTGAAGCATAGAATCTCATCAGAGTGCCGAATGCATACTCTCACTTTGCTTCATAACACAAAACGTAAAAAAAATCGTCATACTCTACTCTACCATGCTCATACTGATCGAATGAATGAAACGCCACCACAAATGACTCCCGAATTTGCCCAACAACTCGCTGCGGCGCAGAGTTCCATTTATGCATTTATCATAACGCTGATGGGCGGGAGTGACGAAGCAGCAGATGTGCTGCAGGAGACAAATCTCAAGTTATGCCGGGCATTTTATCACTATGATGTGAAAAAACCATTCATCAACTGGGCACTGACATTAGCGCGCTTCGAAGTGATGGCTTGGCGCTCTCGACAATCACGTTCTCGGTTAATTTTAGACAACGATGTGGCAGAGAAAGTTGCTGACGCGATGGAGAAAATGTCGATTGAATCAGAGCGACAATTGGCGGCACTAGAACGCTGTCTTCAAAAACTGCCGCAGCACCAACGAAATCTAATCGAAGAACGTTATCAACAAGGAAAAACAGTTCGTGAAATGGCAGGTCTAAAAGGAGAGCCAGAAAACGCTTTAGCCGCGATGTTGTATCGCATTAGAAGAATTTTACAAGAATGCATCACCACCACACTCGCGAAGGAGGAGTCAGCATGAGCAAGGATTTTGAGCGCGCTATACAATCGGCTTTGGATGGCGAGCTAACTGAATATAATTCATCATTGTTGAATCAAACTTTGGGCTCCGACTCTAACGCCCTTGAGACGTATTGTGGGCAAATGCACATGCACGCCTTACTGTCGTGGAGATCTGGCATACTTGATTCGAAATCGCGCGGTAAAGATGAACGAAAAGGATCTTCTTTCGCAACGAAGTCACACATTTGGAGTTGGAGTGGTTGGGCCGCCGCGGCTCTGCTGATTCTCGGATTTGTTTTTTTCTCTGTCATGCCTAGTCCTGCGACCGCTGCTGCCGCTTTGGATATCATGAGAAAAGCAGCACAAGCAGGCGACCGAACTTACTCGATATCTGTGGTGAAGGGCGACTCTAAGATAGCAATGAAAAATGGTCATGCATTTACCTACGAGGGAGCAAAATTGCACTTGCGTGGCGAACGGCAATTTGTTCTCGTTCTACCGATTTCCGAAGGTGGAGAGCGCATCACCGGCAGCGATGGAATCGTGAATTGGGACATCGTAGGCCATGGTCCCGTAAAGCAAACCAATGACCTAGCCCGTTTCCGTAGTGCACTTCCTGGTGAGCAACAAGATGCAATATTTCTCGACCTAACAAGTAGCCTCAATCAACTTAGTTCTGACTATGATTTATCACTAGTCAACATCGCCGATGATCAAGCGCAAGCTAGGCTAGTGGCTAGAAAAAAGTCGACCAACATCCCTGGTCCGCGCGTAATGGAATTTACCTACCGTCGCAATTCCGGCGTGATTGTCGAACTGATACTTCAAGGACTCCCACGAGCTAAAGGGGGGCCTGAAGCGCTACGACTCACCCTAACCAGCGAGGCGCCTTTACCTGAAAAATTTTTTACCCACCATGCCCATCACGAACCAAGTCGTTCCATACGAGACGAATCTCCATCTCCGCAAAATTAGTGATCTAACTAACAAATCATTCATGAAACGCTCTTTATTACTTATCCTTCTGCATTTTACTTGCATCGCACAAGCAAAACAAACGCACCCTAATATCATCGTCATCCTCTCCGATGATCAGGATTGGAACGGACTTTCGGTGCAAATGCATCCAGACATGCTAAACTCGAAAAGCGATTTCTATCGAACACCGAATCTCGAAAAATTTGCCGTAGAGTCGATGCGCTTTAGTTCCGGCTACGCACCAGCTCCGGTTTGCTCCCCGACACGGATCAGCCTACAAACAGGGCGCAATCCCGCAGCACTTCACTGGACCAAAGCCGCACCTGCCGAAGTAGGGCACAAGCTCATCGAAGCAGAAAACCGCAAGAGCATCCAAGCTGATGAAACGACCATTGCTGAGGTTTTGCAGCGGGCAGGCTACGCCACGGCACATTATGGCAAATGGCATCTTAGCGGTGGTGGTCCAGAACTTCATGGTTACAATGAAAGCGACGGAGACACTGGCAATCGCGATGCAGACAAGTTTATCGACCCGAATCCTGTGGATATTTTCGGCATGACCGAACGGGCAGCAGTTTTCATGGAAAAACAATTAAAGGCCGATAAGCCGTTCTTTATTCAAATGTCATATCACGCTCTTCATGTTCCAGAAAATGCACTGAAATCCACCAGAGCATTTTATGAAAAGGAAACACCCGGAAGAATGCATCGTGACCCAGCTCGCGCAGCCATCACCACCGACCTTGATACAGGTGTAGGTAAACTGCTCAACCATATCGAACGACTCGGAATCACCAATAAAACGTACATCGTTTACATGGGAGATAACGGCGGCGGCGGCGGCGGCGGCGGCGGCGGCGGCGGTGGCGGTGGCGGTGGCGGTGGCGGTGGCAGTGGCAGTGGCAACATTCGTCCTTTACGCGCAGGGAAAGGTGGCGTTTGGGAAGGCGGCATTCGTGTGCCATTCATCGTGCGTGGACCAGGAATCAAAGGAAATACTTGGTGTCACCAACCAGTCGTCGGCTACGACTTGTTTCCTACATTTTGCCGTCTCGCTGGCGTGAAAGAAAAACTCCCCTCGAACCTAGATGGAGGAGACATCTCCCACCTATTCATGGGATCGACTGCCCCCGTGAAACGTCCACGCGCAGAACTAGTATTTCACTTTCCACACTATCAAGGCGATACGCCGCATTCAGCCATCCGCTTTGGTGACTACAAATTGCTAGAATTTTACGAAACCGGCGAACGGATGCTATTCAACCTCAAGACTGACATCGCTGAGCGCCATGATCTCGCCAAGTCTCATCCTGAAATTGCCACGGACCTCAGCAATCGATTAAAACATTATCTCACCGCAGCAGATGCCGCAATGCCCCAAGCCAATCCTGACTACCAACCCGGTCAAGAACCCGTGAGAAAAAAGGGTAACAAAGGCGGAAAAAGGAAAGGAGGCTTTGGTGAATGATATCGCATGTCGATGGACATTACGGTTCTCGTTATTAGCGACATGGGCCTTACACTCAGTAATGCTTGCCGCAGAGCCACTACCAAATTTTGTCTTTATCCTCGCAGATGACATGGGATGGAATGATGCGGGATTTTGCGGTAACGCAAAAATTGACACGCCTAATCTGAATCGACTTGCGAGAGAAGGTATCGCATTTCCTCAAGCATGTGCGAGCGCTCCCAATTGCGCACCAACACGGGCTTGTTTGCTTACCGGGAAATACACACCTCGGCATGGTGTATTCACGGTAGTTGATGAACGGCACAAACCTGGCTCACCACATCACAAAATCATGGCGGCGGAAAGTCGCGAGTCGCTACCAACGGAGCAGCTCACGCTCGCCGAAGCACTGAAGTCGACAGGTTATGCCACGGGGATGTTTGGAATGTGGAATCTGGGACGCGGGCGTAGCGGGCCAACCACTCCAACGGGTCAAGGGTTTGATGTATTTACCGAACCGAAGGAGCTCGGTTTTGAAAAAGATGCCTATCGGAATGCCCTCGGATCATATGCACCTGATACCCTAACAGATGCTGCTTTGAAGTGGGTAGTATCGGTGAAAGATCAACCATTTTTCCTCTATTTGCCTTTCCATGATGTCCATGAACCATTCGACCCAAAACCCGATTTGTTAGAAAAATACAAATCACGCGGTGGCGTAGCTGACCCAGAACTGGCGGCGACAGTAGAAGCGATGGATCAAAATATCGGACGCTTGCTCTTTGCATTAGAGCGTATGGACGTATCAAAGCGAACCTATGTGATCTTCACCTCGGATAACGGCGGTTCACGACACACCGTCGCTCCGTTACGCGGAGGAAAAGGCACTCTCTATCAAGGCGGCGTGCGGGTCCCCGCATTCATCCGAGGACCAGGTATCAAGCCTGGAATTTCGCAAGCCGTAACACTGAGCATGGATTGGTTTCCTACGGTGTTAGAACTCGCGGGACAAAAACAGATTAAAACTTTGGATGGTCAGAGCCTCGTACCATTTCTTCGCAATCCAGTGACAAAATGGGAACGAGATGTATTCTGGCATTTCCCTTGTTACATAGGCGGCGGTAGCCCGTGCAGCGCAGTCCGATCTGGCGAATGGAAGCTCATTGAATTCTTTGAAACGGCTTCCATCGAATTGTATAACCTTGAGAGAGACCCTGGTGAAACGAATAACTTAGCGAGACAAGAACCCAAACGTGCGGCGGAACTTTTGTCGAAACTTCATACTTGGCAAGCCTCCACGGCAGCGCCGCGTCCAACATCACCGAATCCAGCTTACGACCCAAGCGCTGCTCCTCTAAGGGGGCGCGAACAACAAAACAAAGGCAACAAAAAACCAACAAAACCCACATCATGAAAATCACAACTGCAGTCAGCATCGGCATGATCGGCTACTCGCAACTTCTCGCTCACGATCTGTCAGATCCAGATCATGACCATGCTCTCACTAACACACCCCGACCAGCAACTCCAGTCAAAGCTGCACCAGCACAAGTCGCACCGTTTGCCATGTTCGCACCAGCGATAAAAACGCGATGGGACGAACGCTATCTTTATATTGAGGGCAATGGCTTGCCCGCTCATCATATGATGGTCGGCATCACCTCATGGCAACAACAAGTGCCACTGCCGCAAAACTATACCGGAGCCAATGCATGGGCCATACCGCTTTCCCCGATACCAGCGAAAGAACCCGCGAGTATCCGCAACCGCTTCCTACGCGGGGCCATTGCCATCGCAGCGAACGGCATACCCATTTTCAATCCGCAAAACAATCGCGGGGAAATTTCTTTCGACATCGGCGAACTTGATCAATGGGGTGGACATTGTGGTCGTGCGGATGATTACCATTATCATGCGGCACCTCTACACTTGCAAACCGTGCTTGGGGCAAAACTACCGATTGCTTATGCACTCGACGGCTACCCGATTTATGGCCTCACCGAAACAGACGGCAGTGAACCCAAAGGCCTCGACTCTTTCAACGGACACACTAGCCCTGAATTGGGCTACCACTACCATGCGTCGAAACGATACCCATTCGTCAATGGTGGTTTTCACGGCGAAGTGACAGAGGTAGATGGTCAAGTAGACCCTCAGCCACGTGCACAACCAATGAGACCCGCACTACAAGCAATGAGAGGTGCATCTATCACAAAATTCACCACTTCAGCAACAAGTTCAGAGCGCATCCTAACGTATGAATTGGCCAGCAAAGAGGGCATCGTGCAATACTCAGAAGCAGGCAACGGCGCTTGGAAATTTGTCTTCATTGACCCTAACGGAACAAAACGCGAAGAGACATATCGACCATCAGAAAATGGAGCACGAAATGAGAGCCAACGCTCGAACAGTGATCCGCAACCCAGAGGCCGAGGCGAGCGTAAGCTACGCCCTAACAACGATCGCACACAGCAAAACGGAGCAAGTAACTCCGAGATGGACTTATTGAAAAAAAATATCAGCGGCTTCGTGTTAAGCAGTCCAGACATTCCTGATCCCTCTCATTACCCTATCGAATTCACGGGCGATGGTATGGGAATCAGTCCTTCGCTGAATTGGAAAGGAGCACCCGCTGGGACGAAATCTTTTGCTTTGATCATGGATCACCTGACCGTGGATCAAACGATCAAAACAAGTTGGGTCATGTGGGATATTCCCGCAACAGCCACCCAATTGCCCAAAGCAGCCAAGGGAATCGGTCACATGGGAGGAAGTTCTAGAGGAGCAATTGGCTACGAACCGCCACGTTCTCAGGGACCTGGCGAAAAAACATACAACATCACTCTATATGCTTTATCATCTGATTCCATTCCTTTCACCGAAACAAATGTAACCCGTGAAAAATTGATGATAGGCATTGCTGGCAAAGTTCTAGGAAGCGCCTCATTGCCGGTGACTTATTCACGCGAAGGCAAAGCTAGGGAAGGAAATCAAAACACCGAACCAACAGAATCGAATCATGCACAGCAAGGCAATATGGAGTCGGGCGCAAAGCCACAAACTCGATCAACAGTAAGCGGACCAAAAGATCTGATCAAGCCGACGATGGAAGATACAATCAAAATCAACATCTACGCCGACAATTGGTTCAAAATGTATATCAATGAACAACTCATCGCCGTAGATTCTATTCCATTTACTCCACACAATGTGGTTAGCGTCGATATTCTTCCTGAGTATCCTATGACGATTGCGATACTTGCCATGGACAATGCTGACCAAAAAACCGGTTTGGAATACCGCACCAACATCGGCGATGGCGGATTGTGTGTGAAATTTTCTGATGGCACTGTGACGAGCGCCAAATGGAAAGCGAAGAATTTTTTCCACGGTCCTATCAACTGTAACACAGCTAACCCAAAAGTCACGCATGAGCCACTTCCTGCCCAGTGGTGGAGTTCAAATTTCGACGACAGCAAATGGCAATACGCGAAAGAATATTCCATCGAAGTAATCAACCCCAAACAACCCTTCTTCACCTACGATTTTAAGGAAGCAAAATGGATCTGGAGTGACGATATCGCATTAGATAACACGGTCATCTTTCGGACTAAAATCGACAAGCCTGGTTGGCGGCCACGCTGGAACACAAAATCAGATCTCCCTATGGATCAGACAAATTCCAATTAGCGGAGCAGCACTTCAGGATCTAGTTAATCTGACTCCCCTCATGCATCCTACTTGACGATTGGGGCAGACTTCAGGCATGTTTCTGCGGCATCTATGATGAATTCAGCTTACACTTTCGGACTGTCGCTTCGACTCCCATTAATTCTCACTCTTACACTTCAGGCTAACGAAGGAGGTGCGCTGTGAGTTCGGGATTGTTTGCTCTATTAGATGATGTCGTGGCGATTGCTAAAGTCGCAGCATCATCGATCGATGATGCCGGAGCGATGGCTGCAAAGGCCGGCAGCAAAGCGGCGGGCATTGTGATTGATGATGCAGCGGTGACACCGCGTTACGTGGTGGGACTCGCCGCAGATCGAGAACTGCCGATCATTGCGAAGATCGCCAAAGGATCGCTAAAAAACAAGCTGCTGATTTTGTTACCCGGCGCGCTGATCTTAAGTCTGCTGGCACCTTGGGTAATCACGCCGCTGTTGATGGCGGGTGGAGCTTTTTTATGCATGGAAGGTTACCACAAAGTGATGGATCTGATCCGCCCAGGCCATCATACGGCGCACGCAGATGTGGAGGCCGCACCGATGACTGCGGAAGAACTAGAAGCATCTCAGGTTGGAAGTGCCGTGCGCACGGACCTGATCCTTTCCGCTGAAATCATGGCGATCACGCTGGCTGGCGTATCCGAATCACCGCTGTGGATGCAAGCTGTCGTTCTTGCCGTCGTCGGCTTGGGCATGACCTTGCTGGTTTATGGCGTTGTGGCATTGATTGTCAAAGCCGATGACGTCGGCGTTGCTCTCGCGAGATCTGGCACGGGAATCATCCGAAGGATGGGTCGGGCTCTCGTTTTAGGCATGCCCTATTTCCTCAAAGTCCTGAGTTTCATCGGCATGATCGCTATGCTATGGGTCGGCGGTGGCATTCTCATTCACGGCCTGCATCAACTCGGCGTGCATGGTCCTGAAGAAATGGTTCATCACGCCGCTGAAGTTTTTGCGAGCATACTCCCCTCTGCCAAGGCATTCATGCTGTGGTTGGGCAGCGCCGGCATCGCCGCCGTACTCGGCGTCATCATCGGTGCACTCGTCGATCCTTTGGTGAAATATGCCATCAAACCGCTATTCTCCCTTTTCAAACGCAAGGCTTGAAAAGAAAAACACGCGTATCCATCGACTAAGCCATTCAAGGGGATGGGCTAATCAGCACGTTTCTGCTCGAAGAGCCACTTGTGCATCTCCTGATCTTGATAGACTTGATTGGCAATGCCGTGATCGCCTCCGGGGATCTCGGTGTATTTGATCTTGCCATTCAGTTTCTTGATCGCTTCGACGATGTTACGTGAGGACTCTACCTTGACGGCTTCATCTGCGTCTCCATGAAATGCCCAGATGGGAATGTCCTTCAGTTTTTGAGCATTCTGGGGGCTGGCTCCACCAGCGACGGTGACTCCCGCAGCAAACAGTTTTGGTTTCATGGCGAGAAACTCAAAAGTCCCGAAAGCTCCCATGGAGTAGCCGGTGATGTAGATGCGTTTTTGATCAATGGGAAAAGTTGCGAGCATATCATCGATGATTTTGAGGACCATGTCAGCATTACTGCCTCTCCATCCATCATCCCCTAGGCTCTGGGGAGCGATCACGAGGCAGGGGTTTTTGCTTTCCTTGGTAAAAGTATTCGCATTACCTGGTTCTTCGGGAGTCATCACATCGTTGCCTCTGCCATGAAGATAGATTACCATCGGATAGGTATCTTTCTTGGACCGGCGGATCTTACGTTCTCCAAAAATGCGAAACTTCATTCCATGAGCTTCATGACGCTCCCATTTTCCCGTGATGAGTTTGACCAGCACAGGATCGGGTTCCTTCACTTCCTCTGGGGTGTTTGTCTCAACCTTTTGGGTTTTGATCCATGCCTGATCTTCTTCGGAGAGTTTCGAAATCGGAAGAGTGAACAGACGTTGATCGCTCTTTCTTTTGATGGTGACCTCGCCATCTCTGGTGCTGATGAATTCAGCTTCGATGCTCTTGAGTCCGTCGGCTGTTTTCCATGTGCGAACTTCCGCCATGGCGATCTGAATGATGATGAACCAGAATAGAATGATAAACTTTTTCATGTGCTTTGTGGAGTTGTTCCTCGATGCTTGGCGAAGTACGTTCATCTTAAACGATTTCGACCGGATTGTCCATGGCTACGAAAATGAGAAAAACGATTACGGATAGCAAACTTTGATACTACGAATTCTTACCGACTTGTCGTGGCTCGCTGCGGGGATGATGCACAGAGTGAGATCTTTCCTAGCGTCCAGGTTTTACGAACCTGTCATGGCCTAAAGTCTAGACCCGGCAGTTTTTTGAGAATCTCGCGCTTGAGATCGGCAGATTGTGTCGAAGCACTCGGGGAGGGTAGAATCTGGACTTGTAAAACATTTCCGTACTGATGAAAGCTCGTGATCGTGAAATTGTTCGAACCGATGTGAATCACGGCATGATCCTTACCCTCTGGATCATTATTTCCGGCGAGACCGCGAAGCCACCTGCCTACCCGTCCGAATCGACCCAGACCACGATGCCGTCCGCTCTCTCTACGCTCTTCCATCACACGACCACCAAATGCTCGCGCACTATCGGAAACAACCGTTCTCACCGTATTCAATGGATACCTCGTGCCTGCTATACGCTTGGGAAAAAACAGCATAACTGTGAATGCCGTGAGAATGATCAATGCGAGAATCAAGAGCTTTTTCATATTGATGTTTTTTAGAGTGTAAAATGTGATAGTTGCCGATCTTCCGACATCAGCTTGTGGAAATGGATTTCGCCCACATGTCCCATTCAAACACCACCAGGACTGACGGTTGCGATCCAAAAAAAGTTGAGCAATGCGGCAATATCAATAAAGAGGCACAACAAAGCACAACACAAAATCCTGCGCCAACCTGGCTCTTTCGTTGTCCATGTTAACACTACGTCGACAATCAATGAAAGGATCGATCCAAGCCAAAGAAGCAGAACACCCTGGATCAAATGCACAATCCATGGAAGCGCCTCCGATTGCCATAACGCAGCCAAAATCACGGTGGCACTCCAAGCTCCCAGCAATCCCATCCAGTGCCGTTTCCCCTGACCCAAGGTAAACTCCAAAATCGTCCAGGCGGACGCAGCGACGAACAAGACAATCAGAAATGGCAAAAACGAATTCATTGTTTTTTCGAATCTTTTGGTTCGAGAATGATCAGCATCTGAAATCAAAAAAGAGAGTAACGCCCGATCATTCCTTTAATCTGCATCGCAACTGGAATAAGTCGCACCAATAATGTGTCTATCTTCTTCATGGCGGATATTTCTTTCAGAAAGCAAATCATATCGCAAAGAGAATAAACATCGATTTTTGCTTTTGATCAACAATGCATAAACACCACCTCAGCCCCCCCTACTCATCCGACGACTGGCGGCGTTGGTTTTTTTTGTCTGAATGCTGGCGTTTGTCGGCGACCATGCGTTGTTTTTGTTTGCGGGATTTTTGGCGCTTTTGGCGGCGGATTTTTTCGATCTCTTGTTGGCGTTTGGAGAGGATGCCGTTTTTGATTTCGTCGATGCGATCGCAGAGTTCTTTGCGGCCGAGGTAGCGATTGAGTTCGCGGGAGCGCTCGCGTTGGCATTTGATCTCGATTCCGGTGGGCTCGTGTTTCAGGTAAACGCAAGAGGACGTTTTGTTGATCTTCTGCCCGCCCGAACCCGAACCCGTGATGAATTTTTCCACAAGATCTTCCTCGCGGATTTCCAGCACGGCCATCCGTTTTTCTTGTGCAGCAATTTTTTCCGAGGAGATCATGAGGAAGACATAAGATCAGGAGAAATAATACATAAGATAAAGAAATCCAGACTCAAGTCTTATGTCTTACATCTGAATGTCTTACATCTCTTCCCTCACCTCGTCCCCACGACTTCGAAGGTAAAGCCTTTGAGGTATTCGGTTTCGGGGAGGTGGAGCATGACGGGGTGGTCGTAGCGTTGGGTATGGGTGGCGATGAGGCGCAGCGACTTTTTCGCATCATGTGCGGCCTCGGCGATGTTTTCGAGGAACAT
>CANHKJ010000008.1 GCA_947460915.1 Verrucomicrobiia bacterium | reverse complement strand
TCGAGCAATTGCGGATGGCTAGGGCGTGCGCCCATGATGCCGAAGTCTTCGACGGTTTCGACGATGCCGGTGCCGAAAATGTAACCCCAAAGTCGGTTGACGGTGACGCGAGCTGGTAGGGGATTTTTCGGATCCATCAACCACTTGGCAAGGCCGAGTCGGTTTTTCGGAAGATCAGCGGCCATCGGTGGCAGGACGGCAGGCACACCGACGCCAACTTTTTCGGATTTGGAGGCGTAACTTCCGCGCTCGAGCACGTGAGCGAATGGCTCCTCTGCTTTCTCTTGCATCACTAGCGAGACAGCGCCGCGTGCTTTGAGTTGCTCATGCTCGGCTTTGAGCGCAGTAAGTGACTCGCGATGTTTCTTGCTCACGGGATCGTGCACTGCGAGGAAATTTTTCAGTAAGGCATCATTTTGTGCGGGTGTGCGTTGCTCAGCCGGAATGGCGAGGATGTTTTGCAGAGGCATGCGTTGGGACAATGCGGCGATCTCCTCGGCATTGAGCAAGCGTTGGTAGATGCGTAGATCTTGGATGGCCGTGTTGCCAATGATGTTGCTGCCACCGGTGCGTGAGCCGATGGTGAAGGGCACGTTGGTCTGGATCATGTCGCCAACAGTGCCGGCAGTGACGCTATGTTTGGCGAGTTTGCCATTGATGTAAATGGCCAGAGTCTGAGCCGAAGGCTTGTTGCCATCGAAGCTGATGGCGACATGATGCCAGGTGCCCGGCTTGAGCGTCTCGTCTGCGACAATTTTGCTGGCCTTGTCTTGCCATGTGTCAATGACATGGATGGCGGGTTTTCCGGCCTCCAACCAGAAATCCCATCCGCGATAGTTTTCGGCATGATTCATGCGGGCAAAGACGGCCCCATTGGGAGCCCCTTCGATAAAAACAAATGTCGAGTAGGTGAAGGAATCTGTGCGCTTGAAGTTGGCGACATCGCCGACGTTTATGACCTGCGCATCGGCTTGCAGAGCCTTGCCCGTAGGGGTATCGCGACGTTGAAATGCTTGGGCATACTCGTAGGGTTGGCCATTGACTGTGCCACGCAGTGGGCCATCTGATTCATCGAGTGGAAGGTGAAGAACGAGCGCGGGATCTGCGACATCGCCTGAAGCGGGAACTTGCGCGGCGAGCCATTGATCGAAATCGGCTTTGGCGTTGGCTGCACGATCTGCGAGATTTTTTTCGACGCCTTTGAGTTCTTGCTCGATGGCGGCCATGCGTGGGCGGTCTTCCCGGCGTGGGACAAAAATGTTAGGCGGATGCTCACCATTGTTGCCATCGAGGGCGGACATCGGGGTATTGCGAAAGAAGGCGCTGAGTTGGTAAAACTCCTTCATGCTTACGGGGTCAAATTTATGATCGTGACAGGCCGCGCACTGTGCGGTGATGCCGAGCCATACGGCGGTGGTGGTGGATACGCGGTCGTTGGCGTAGATTGCATCGTATTCTTCGGCGATCGCACCGCCTTCACCGGTAGTGGGGAGGCAGCGATGAAATCCGGTGGCGACAATTTGATCAAGCGAGGCATCGGGCATGAGATCGCCGCCGAATTGCTCGATGGTGAATTGATCCCAAGGCATGTTTTGCTGAAACGCATTGATGACCCAATCGCGATACGGCCAGATCGAGCGGTAGTTATCGATGTGAATGCCGTGAGTATCGGCGTAGCGTGCTGCGTCGAGCCACTGACGGCCAAAGTGCTCTGCGCTTTGAACAGAGGCTAACAGATCATCGGCGGCTTTGTTCATTGCTTCATCTGCATTGGCAGTGAAGGCTTTTTCGAAAGCATCGACTGCTTCTTTCGAGGGAGGCAGGCCGGTTAGGTCATAACTCAATCGGCGATAGAGACGACGAGGATTTTCCACTTCATTCGGAGCGAATTTGTTTTCCTCAACTTTTGCTAGAATAAACGAGTCGATGGGATTCTTCGCCCAGTCGGCTTTTTTCACAGTCGGTGGCGTGACTTTTTTGGGAGCGATGAAGGCCCAGTGTTCTTCGTACTTCGCACCTTGCTCGATCCATTTTTCGAGCAGTGCGAGCTGCTCGGCTCTGATCTCCTTGTGCGCCTCGGGTGGAGGCATGCGAACGTCGGGGTCTTTTTCTTTGATGAGCTGAATCATCGAAGAGCCAGCAGGGTCACCGGGCTTGATTACTGGTTTGCCATCCTCGCGTGGGGCAAAGGCGTATTTTTCGCCGTCGAGACGCAGCGGTTCTTTCTTTGGTTCGCGGGTGCCGGAATCGGGGCCGTGGCAGTGATAACAGGTATCAGCGAAAATCGGCTGGATGTGTTCGTTGAAGGAAACGACTTCAGGGAGTGCAAAAGCAGGCTTGCTGCTGGCTTCTGACGCGGCACTGTCACCTGGAGCAGTGGCAGTCGTTTCCTTGGTCTTTTGACAGGAAACAAAGAGCAGCGAGCTGGCTAGCAGAAGTGGAAAAGGGAAAAATTTCATAGGCTAAAATTCTATCTAAGTTACGCCCCGACTCCGCATAATCTTGCATGAAAAATGCCGAGCGAGGTGATTTTTTGCGTTATTCGGCAGGATCGTTTGTTTTTTTGAGGGGAGGTGTCATTTCTGCCAAATAAACATTGAGAGCGCCGCCAGAAATCAGGATTTCCCAGAGCGATAGCAAGAGTGAGAGTGCCATCAAGACTAGGCTGGCGACGAACATCGATGAGCCGTAAAAGGGCAGATTCGCGACGAGAAAAAGCATCGATGCCACACAGCCGAGCAAGCTAAACACCCCGAAGGCCTGACACCAGCGGATCAGATCGATGCGCAGTTTGAGATTGCGCACCTGAGCGCGCACTCCGGGATCGCGGCCCATGAGCCAATCGGAATGGAGTTTTCGTACCAAGGCCGAGAGATGGAGGAAACGATTGGTGAATGCCAGAAAAAGCAGAGAGATTGCGGGAAAAAGGACTGCTGGACTGGTGATGGTAAATTCCATGGCGGAGGTAAACTAACGTGATCGACGCATCGCTAGCAAGCCGAATGCCGCGAAGCCATAGAGCGTCGTGCTCAGCTCGGGAACGCTGGCGACGATGGCATTGATTTGTGGAGCGTAGAGACTGAGATCGGCGTGGAAGGTGGATTGTCCGGAGATGGCGGATGATGGTTGATTCTCGTAACTATTGATCGCGTGCATCATACCTAACAAATTCCAATTTGTGCCATCGTAGGTCAGAGTCGCACCGCCCGAATCTCCAACTACGGCTTGAGCTTCGTGTGTGAAAACGTTGTTGTAGAGCGTGGAGAACGAGCGCACATCGCCGCTGCCCGAATTGACTGTTGTTGCCGTGATGTCCACTTCGTTCACGCCCCAACGCACTTGATGCGTGCCTGTGGTTTTGTAGCCTGCGAGATCATAGGCTGTGGGCGGCGTAACTTCTGTCCACACGTCATTTCCTGAGCCAGCCACCACGGTGACATCCCAGAATGTCGGTGAGCTTTGCTGGATGCGACTATTGCCAATCATCATCACATCTTGGCCGATCGTAGGCGCGCTGCTGGCGATCGATAGCGTGCTCAGTCCCGGATTGCTGGTGAGTCGAAAGAGCACGATGTCGGTATCCACCGTGAGCCCCGATCCCAAACCTGTGTTATTGAGGCGCTGCCACGAGCCGCTCTGCGTGCTATAACTCGTGCCACCAAAATTGACCGAACTGGGCAAGCTCGATGCTACATGGCGCGCGGTCATCACCCATTGGTTGCCGAGGTAAATGATCGACGCGCTATTGTAGGTGCCGATGTTGGCAAAATACGGTTGCCCCGAAGGCGCAGTATTGTTAGTAGCCGCCGAGATCACCACCACGGCATTGGCTTGTGCAATGAGCGAAACTGCAGCCAGCGCCGCGAAAAGAGAATGTTTGCAGCGAAAAATCATGGCAGGGCGACGCGCAATAGCCGATCTTGGGAGGTGATGTAAAGTGATTTTTCGTTAGGGCCAAAGGCGATGTTGGCCGTGGGACGACCGCAAATGATGCGACCTAACAATTTTCCGCTCTTGTCGAGAATCAACACGCCGCCCGGTCCCGTAGAAAACACGGTGCCGTTGCTGTGAATCTTGATGCCATCCGGTGATCCTGGGCCCTTGAGGTCTTTGGTATTGAAGAAAATTTTTCCTTCTTCCACTGTGCCATCGGCCTTGAGTGGATAGGCCATGATGACAGGAGCGGGTTGGTGCGATTGTGCCACGTAGAGAATTTTTTCATCAGGGGATAAGGCGACACCATTCGGGCGGTCGAGGTCTTTCACTAACAAACTCACTTTGCCTTGCGGGTCCACGCGATAGACACCGTGATGATCCATCTCGCGGAAATTCCCTTTCTGCGGCAAGCCATACGGAGGGTCAGTGAAAAATACCGAACCATCTTTCGCGATGGCGAGGTCGTTGGGCGAATTGTAGCGCTTGCCTTCAAAGTTGTCGGTCAGCGTGCGCTTGCCACCTTCTGGTGTGAGGTAGGATAATCTGCGGTCGCCGTGCTCGCAGCAAACCAGTTGCCCTTTTGCATCGAAGGCCAATCCATTTGATCCCGCCTCGCGACCATATTCAGACACACCCGTGAAGCCCGATGGCTTCATGAAAATGCTCGCTTCTGTATCGCCTTCTTTCCATTGATAAATGATGTTGCGCGGCACGTCCGAGAATAACAAACGCTCACCTTTGGCATCCCAAACGGGGCCCTCCGACCACTGAAAGCCTTTGCACAACGTTTCGATTTTTGAATCAGATGCGATGACTTTATCAAGCGCAGGATCGAGGCGTTCAATCGATTCCTGAGCGTGCAGAGTGGCACAGGAGATCAGGGCAAGGGTCAATGGTTTTTTCACGAACATGGTTCAAATGTAGACAATTTGGTCTGGAACGCAAGCGAGAATCAAAACAAGAATTGACCCAGCAGATCGTTTTTTTGCTTGATGAAAACGGCTGATGTGACTAGGCAGGATGGACAAAATTGTAATATTGGATCAAGACGCGGAGTCTTTGATGCGTAATTGTATGAGCATAAAAAGGCACTTGCCACCGCTATATCGGATAGGCACGGACTTCTGTATTCCAGAAATCGGTAGTTAGCGGCGAAAAGTTGAAAATTTCTTCGCCTGCAACAAGAGATTTCGTCTCGTATGTACGCGTTACGTTGCTGCGTGTTCACGTGCATGAGCATTTCTGCGCTGGCATCCCTTGCTGATTGGAATAGATTTTCATTTTCTCCACCCAGCCTGCCTAGAATCTTTATAGGGCAATGCGCTTGACATAGGTGTGTTAGTCGATTTAACCTCAGGTGTTTCTAGAATATCGCTGCATTATAGTAGCAATGGTTCCTTACTTTTAAGATCCGAGATGACTGAATACGACCATTCAAAAGATCCTGTTTTTGCTAAATTATCTCGCAGAGAAAGAGAGATTCTGGAGATCATTCACAGGCTTGGAGCACCTACACTCAGCCAAATCATCGACAGAATGCACTCTCCCCCTGTCCGGGCCGCCGTACGGACGCTATTGAATGTGATGGAGCGCAAGGGATATGTTTCTCACGCCAAATCGGGGCGGGAATATATCTTCCAAGCTACCCAAAGTCGTATTTGCGAAGCACGTTCACTTTTGCGAGGTTTGCTCGCTAACTTTTTCGACGGCTCATTGAAGAGTGCACTTATGAGTCATTTCAATGACCCAGCAAGACGCTTGAACTCAGCAGAGATTGATGAACTTGCTGAAATGGTTGAAGAACTTAAAAATTCAAATACGAAGCTGAATAGACCGTCCTCATAAGCCTTATGTATTCTTTCTTTCACTTACTTTGCGAATCTACACCCTTGGCTACTTTGTCAATGCTATTCGCGTTACTATTGTTGAAGCTGCGCCGTTCGCCTGCTGCTCGTATTCACCTCATTTTGATGGCTGCATGCGCAATTTCAATACTATCACCAATTTTGAACACGACCTTGCCGAAATGGCGTGTGTTACCCGCTGTTACAGCCTCGGACTCTCCAAAAGTGTCACCCAAGTTGGTGTCGAATGAAGCTGGGGGCATTATCTTTTCAGCGAGGAAATTAGACCATTTTCTATGGTTTCGGTTGGCAGGCGGCATTTGGCTCACTGGTGTAGGCTTTTTTGTCTCAGTTGCTGTGGTACGGTATATTCGCTTGCGGCGCTTCTTGGGGCATGCAGTTAGTTTGCCTCCATCAACAATTTTATTGGCCGAGACTTTGAAATCGCAGCGGGGAATTAAGCGTTATATCAAATGGATCACACGCCATGGTGTCAAGTCTGCTTTTACTGATGGGGTATTTCACCCGGTTATCGTGCTGCCTGAAAACCACCAAGAAATGTGTATCGAAGACCTCCGCATGGTGCTTGATCATGAGCTGGCTCATGTCAAGCGCTTGGACGCTCTAAGTGGTCTGGTATTGCAGGTTTTTATCACTATGTGGTGGTTCCATCCGTTGACTTGGCTGGTTTTCCGCAGTATAGACATCATGAAGGAGCGGGCTTGCGACGACCTAGTGCTTCTTTCTGGAAAGAATCCGCGTCGGTATGCTGCCTGTCTTGGTGAGGCGGTGCTCCGCGCGCATGATTATCCGGCGTTTCTGAATGGAGTTTCTTCGTTCGCACGCAGGGCTCCCCAGCTGCTCAGGTTGCACGCGATCCTTGATCCCACCCTCAACCGCTGCGACCTAACAATGCGGGAAACTTGGAATGTTTGCGCACCAGCTATTTTGGCTGCGTTGGTTCTGTCATCCATTGGGTTCAAGGCTGCGTCAGAACTCCAAGCGAATCGTCCTGTGATTTTAAAGGGGAGACCCGGTGAGGTCATTCCCAGTTTGTGGTCGGATGCTGTTTTGCCGATTGCCCAACGCGTTGGAGTTACTGTCTCAGTCGATAGTCCAGCAGCCGAGGTTGCCACTGTCGAGATGGATCCTGAGTCCATTATTACACCAAGCCCAGCTAAGGTATTGACGCTGTCCTCTAATAACGATAGCACTCATGAATCGAAAGCTCGTGCTGCATCGTCTTTCTCCCGAAGAACATCAACAGAAGTATCCGCCAACTCAAAAAATTTTGATGAGGAAAACACAGTTTTCACAAGGGGTGGAAACAAGGAATCGGATAGAGCAACGGATGCGGCTTTCGCTATCAACTCGGGCGTCGGAGGTGCTCCCGTTGTGGGTGTTACTTCTCAAAAGATTTCCTCGAGTTTTGATTCTAGCGAAGGTATTGACGAGTTAGCGGAATTTTCATCAGGTTCTGCTTATGGCTATGTGGTCTTAGAGGATGATGGAGTCATGGTTTACTCAAAAATAGTCGAGGACAGTGGTGATAAATCATCGGTCGATTCAAATGTTGCTGAATCCAAACTAGTTGGCGTATCCAATCATACTGATTTTTGGTCTTCTCCACAGTCAATTAACTCTGGGCAAACATATTCTGTCGGTGGCGCAGACATTTTTCCAGAGGATCTAGGAATCCGGAATCTGGAGACTTGCGTCTCGCAAACTGACAAGGGCGCGCAATTATCCGTCTCAGTGGAAGTGCCAGTGGTATCGGCTGGTTTTTGGAAGGTAGAAGCATCAGTCGACACATTGTTATGGACGGATGCAGAGGAGGTTGTCACTCATAAATTTTATCCAAGCAATTCTCCTGGTTTTCTTCGGCTTTCCGCCTCTATTGTAGAAGCGGGTTCCTCGGCCAAACACGCTTTTCTTCGCTTAAAAGGCAAGTGGTGAAATACATCCTTTTTGGATGTCAAATGCCAGATTCCGACACATGCTGATACGACTATGGGGCGAAGAAATAAAAAATTATTTTTTTGTTGCGCTTGCTGGTGTGTTGTGAAATAATTTTTTATTCTTTGGCGCGGGCAGCATCACCTTCCTGCAGTCAAAGAAGCATTTATCCTATGGAAGCTCATTGTAACCGCAGCGAATATAAGTTCACTATCGCCCCTGCTATAGTGCCGGAATTGTATAAAACCATTAGGTGCTACCTAGCGCCGGACCGCAATTTGGAGGATGGATACATAGTAATTACTGAATACTTCGATAGTGTAGAAGATATTCTGTATTGGCAAAAAATCGATGGTTGTACGAACCGCCGTCGCCTCAGATCCCGGATTTATCTTGATCCTTGCGCTCAACGGGAACCATCTGCGTTCATTGAAATCAAACATAAGCTCAATGGTCTAACAGTTAAACGTCGTATCTCAACTTCTCTCACGGAAGTAGCCTCGTTTTCGAAGCGCTCTAGAATAGATGTTTCTAAGGCCGAAGAAGTAAAGACCCGGGACGAAATCAACCGGATGGCAGAGCAGTACAAACTCGTGCCGAGAGTTCAGATGCGTTACCATCGTCATGCATATGACAATGGAGCAGATGGCAACTTACGCATTACTTTTGACCACGAAGTGCGCTGCCGATCAAGCGAAATGAGGGAATTAACAGCGGATGATGGGGATTTCGAAACCGCGATTACGTCTGCTGGCGAGATGTTAATGGAAGTCAAAACAATTGGACCCGTCCCTTTTTGGTTCCGCAAGTTATGTGCCACCCTAGCCCTGACGCCAACATCCTTCAGTAAGTACACTGCGGCTATAGCTATCAATCGTTTATAAATTTGATCTTCCTTAGCAGTATCACACAACAGTCTCAACTAACACCTACTCAAAAATAATGAATATCATCGAATCCTTGATCCCTCTTTTCTTGCGCTCTCCTTCTAGAACTAGTGAAATTTTCTTTGGTATCGGTCTTAGTATTGCTCTTAACTTTATTATAGCCATTGTGTATCGAGCTACTTACCGAGGCACGCGCTACTCCCAAGATTACGTTCAGACGCTAATCCTTATCGGCGTCGTTACAACCATCTTGATTACTGTTGTAAATGGAAATGCTCCGATTGCTTTTGGCATGTTTGCCGCATTCTCAGTAATTCGATTCCGTAGAACACTTGGACAGTCACGAGATCTCGCATTCGTCTTGTTTGCGATGGCTGTAGGGATGGTGGTCGGCGCAAGGCTTTATTTAGGAGCTATCGGGATTACGTTTCTCGTCTGCCTCGTTGTAATGGCAATGGTTCGAGTGAATGCTTTTAGACCGTCGCGCTCATCTTATTTGATTACGCTTAGAACTACAAGTGATATCGATTGCGAGCAGCAAGCTCGGCCAATTCTCAATTGTTATGCAGAAACATGCGAACTGCTATCGTTAGCTTCGACCCAGGCTGGGATGAGTAACGAAATCCGCTATGGCATACAAATGAGAGCCGATGCTAGTGTTACCTCTCTTCTCGAAGAGTTGTTAGTCATCACTGGGAATGATCGCGTTGTTATCCAAAGTACATCTGAATCGGAAACTGAAATTTGACATGAAATTAATTATAACTATTAACGCAAATATGAACACGAAATCAACATTCTCCCGTTGTAAGGTTAAATCGATCCAATTTTTGGCATTTATTTTTCTAGGATCGTCCCTACAGGCATTTGAAATAGAGCAGACGGCAAATTCCGTTAAAGATGCCAGCCAGTGGCTTTTCAAAGAACATGAAAATTTTTACCAAAACAAGGATCACCCATGGATTCATTCATTGTCAGTTGACGGACGAATGCATTACCAAACCGCTTGGCTCAATGGAACCGATGAATATGGGCATGACTTCACAGATGCTTACGATGAAATTCGGCGCTTGCGCATAGGCTCCAAAATGCGATTTCTTAATTTTCTCAAAGCGTCACTTGATATCAATCTTGCAGACGACCAACGTTACCTCAGCGGAGCAAGCGATGATCTACTCAAGTCCATAGACGAACACGATCTTGAGTGGGGTTTTCAAGGTTTTGCAGAAGCTGTAATCGAAATCAATCTCGATAAAGCAACCGAAGTCAGCTGGTTAGATGAAGTAAGTCTTTCTCTTGGAAAAATGAAGCTAGAAACTGGTTGGGAACGCCGTCAATCTTCCAACGAAATATATACCATCGAGCGCTCTGATTTGTCCAATACGCTGGGTGGAAATGACAGTCGTCCCGTCGGTATTCTAGCGGAAATTGATCATAAGAAGTGGGGCGCTGAATTGGGTGTTTTCGCAGGCGCTGATGAGACTGATCTTGTTGGCGATTGGGGTGGAGGAGTCTTTACTGCTGTTGGTGCAACATGGAGGCCTCAAAAGGGACTCGAATTCGCTATCCAACATATCTATGCGGAGCCCTCTGCACAGGACACCGCGCTTGGATACGCTTCTGCGACCATTTTGGAAACAATCTATCATGATGAGCGCTGGGGCTTCCTCGCGGATGCAGTTATTGGAGATAATGGTAGCGAGCAGAAAAATGGCCGTAATGGACCGTTCGGTGGTTTGGTTCTCATGCCGTGGTATTGGGCTATGGAGGACCGATTACAAGTTGTTTTACGTTATCAGTTTATGGAATCGGAAGAAAAGGAAGGGCTGCGCATGTCATCACGCTATCTTAGGGCGGGACACGAAGAATCACTTGTTGATGTCAATAATGGACGCGGCGATCAGCTCCACTCCATTTACGCTGGCGTAAATTATCTAATCTCCGGTGACAATCTAAAGCTTATGGCCGGCTTCTCTTTCGACCGCCTCAGTGCCCCAGAGGGCGATGTTTATGCTAGAATGCTTCAGTTAGCTTTGCGCACCTCTTTCTAATAATCTACCACTCTATAACTAACTAACTAACTAACTAACTAACCTCATGATCCACAATCTATTAAAACGTATATCCTCTTGTATTGTCTTACTCACTCTTACTCTTGCGGAAACAGAAGCTCAGTCGATAAAATCGATCACACCCATGGGCCCAAGACAGGTATCAGTGACTGCTTCAGCCAGCGGTCGTACAGTCCTGCAATGGACCTTTGATGATCGAGATGACGCTATTTGGAACAGTCTTGGCGAAAGTCGCATGGCTCATAAAAAGCGAGTTAGATTCTTAGCTCCAAACCATTCAGGTCTCGTTCCAAGATTCCGGGTTCTAGATAGGCAAGCCGTAATACCCGGCGATTCGCTCTTCAATCCCAGCAATATCCGGGTGCTCAGAATGCAAATCTCTGAGGCGGACATGAAGCGTATGCTCGCCAACCTTCCAGACTTTTCAGGAGTTGATAACGGGGGGGGAGAGGTGGGCCCCGGGGGAGAAATCACTGGGGGAAACGAGAATCCGCTGACAGAGCCAGACCCGGGTATCCCAGTTATTGATCCGGGAGACCCCGGAGATTTCCCTGACGGGCCGACGGTTCTTGAACCGGAATACGCGTATGTTCCGGCGATCGCGAGTTTTGAGGGTGGTCGCAAGGCTCGTATTGGTATTCGCATCAAGGGCAATGCTTCGCTCTTGTTTGCAGTAATGGACAAGAGGAAGAATTATCCATTCAAACTGGATCTTAACTATTTTAAGAGTGGTCAAAATATCGATGGCATTCAGAAGTTGAATCTCCATCCCGTAGTTAGCACGCAGCCGCAAACGGTCATACCTGGTGACCCTCCAGTATCCTTCCCAGGTAGTTATGGACTTGAAGAATACTTGTCTTATGGTGCATTCCGCGCCTTTGGCGTGCCCGCGAGCCGCACCGGCTGGATGGATGTTTACTTGAACGGTGAGTATCTAGGCCTTTATACATGTTTAGAAAATACAGACTCTAAATTTATGGAGCGTAACTTTGGTAAGTTTAGGGGGGCAACTTATAAGCCTGAAGGTGAATACTTGGATTGGAAAGGAAGCGACTATGGGAAATATCAATTCCTCAACTGGAAGGGTGGTGGAGATGGAAAGCATACATCAATTCTACGTTTTCTCGACATCATCAACCATCAGCCCGTCACGAGTTATCCTGATGTGGTCGATGTGCAATCGGTATTTAACTATACAGCAGGAAATGTTGCTCTTGGTAATTGGGACACTTACGAGGCATTGGGTCATAATTTCCTTTTGTATGAGGGGCAGGCTGGTCGTTTTCAAATGCTACCCTGGGACATGAATCTCTCTCAGGCAGCACACCCTGGTAATTCGCTTTATGGGAAGACCGAGGCACCAACGCTCGAGGGGGAACAAGGAATGCCAGCCCCTGCATTAACAGATAAGATCTACGACACTCCAGAGAACGATGCCCGTTACCGTGCTACTCTGAGAGCTTTCATCGAAGGGCCAGCATCCGAGAATGCCCTCAACGCACGCATCGATGATGCCGTAGCTCTACTTGGAGCACGGTTAAATAAGGACGCGATAGAAATCCTCCGGAGCAACATCAAAACCAGATTGGAGATAATTGAGGAAATGCTTGATAAAACTGGGGCTCAGTGAGGCTCGGAAAGGCGAGAATTGGCCTTCTATAGAATTCCAATGAAACTGGAGCGTGATCCCGTTATGAAACGCTTGATATTACTACTGGCATATATCCTTGTGACATTCATACTAATGCGGCTACAGTGGTTCGATGCAGTGAACTGCTTCCCCTTAAGTCTGAACTCAAGGATATGCTCAGCTGCTACTGTCACTCCGAGTAGTTCCTGTGTCTCTGCGACCTGTAATATGATGCAACCTGATGCACGCTATTTGCCCAAAGGCGCACAATCGATCAGTTCCACAACGCAATATATTGGAGAGTGTTTTCGCCGGGTAAGCGTGTTCCGCACTTCATTTAAATACCCGCTCCTGAGAATGGTGGAGGAATTTTCCGAAGACCCGGCCAATTCAAGCCCCTTCCATACCACCACCATGGTTGCTGACCACTTGTTAGTAGCACTCACTTCCGACGCGCAGCCCCGTCTGGAGATCTTCCTGCAAACATTTCCCGAAGTCCGCGTGCGGGACCGTCTTGTTGCAGGCGATCTAATCCTACTTCAAATTCCACAGCCGGAGTCACCCAACGCCATTGATGAATGGCAAACTCGTTTGCGTGATGCCGGTCTTCCATCAGCAGGTCCTGATTTCATCCAGCACCATTGCGCCATCACTACTCCGAACGACCCAGAGTTCCCCCAACTCTGGGGGCTTAATAACACTGGACAATCCTCAGGAATCAACGATGCTGACATCGATGCACCGGAAGCCTGGTCCATCACAACTGGCGACTCGAATGTTGTTGTCGCGGTTGTTGATAGCGGAGTTGATCTCACTCACCCTGATCTGTCCGCCAACCTGTGGACAAACTCTCAAGGAAAACACGGCTACGATTATCTCGACCGCGATTCAGATCCCTCCGACAGCGGTGCCGTGGGCCACGGCACTCACGTGGCGGGAACCATCGCCGCCTCGGGCAATAATGGCGTCGGTGTATGCGGCGTGGCGTGGAATGCGAAAATCATGGTGCTGCGTTTTTTGAGCGGAAACGGCGGGGCCACATCAGACGCAATTTCCTGCATACGTTATGCCGTGGACAACGGGGCCAAGATCATCAACAACTCCTGGGGCGGTCACAGCGGGTCGGCCGGTGACGCGCTCAACCAGGAAATTACCCGCGCCCGCAATATGGGTGTGCTGTTCGTCGCAGCAGCTGGAAACGACGGTACCAACAATGACATCAGCCCGTACTACCCGGCCAACTACGACGACGACAACATCATCGCGGTGGCGGCGACAGATCGCAATGACGCATTAGCTTCGTTTTCGAATTTCAGCTCGACCAAAGTACACTTGGCGGCACCAGGCAAGGACATTCGCAGCACCTGGATCTCAGGAGGATACAACACAGTCAGCGGCACATCCATGGCCGCACCGCACGTCTCAGGCGCGGCGGCGCTTCTGCTTGCAGCAAACCCGGCGCTGACATACGGCCAGCTTCGCGAACTCTTGCT
Organism: Verrucomicrobiia bacterium; assembly: GCA_947460915.1. Classification (GTDB taxonomy): domain Bacteria; phylum Verrucomicrobiota; class Verrucomicrobiia; order Verrucomicrobiales; family Akkermansiaceae; genus UBA956. The sequence goes on along the minus strand of CANHKJ010000008.1, from coordinate 11,928 downwards.
TGTCCGCTCAGACGGACTCCCGGCTCTCAGCGGAAAGGTTTCCTCGGGTCGTCGTCTGAATGTGCTCAACGCTGTGGAAGATTTCGCCGGGCCAGTTCTCGCTCTTACGACCAAATCCACGGCAGAAATTTCCGGCAACTCCGATGGCTATGCCAATCCCGGCGAGACGTTCGGTTTGAACCTCACTCTCGCTAACAACGGCAGCCTGCCCGCAACCGGATGCGTGGTTGCGGCATCGCTGTCCTCAGGCGCACCCGCGAAACTGAATCGCACGAGCCTCACCGCAGGCACCCTCGCCTCGAAAGCTAGCACCAGCCTGCCCAACGCCTTTCAACTCAAACTTTCCACCACGGCCACACTGCCAGCCACCTTTACGGTCACCTTCACACTTTCGACGCCCGATGCCGCTCGCACTTGGTCGGATTCCCTTGTGATCACCATTTACCAAGCTGTCAGCATTCAAGGCTCAGTCACCCGTGCAGCCAACGGCGCACCGATTACCGGCGCAACCGTCAGGCTGCAAGGCCCCGTGGACCGCACCCTGCAAACAGATGCGGAGGGGCGTTACCTGGCCAATGTGATTGCTGGAAATTACCTGATCACCGCCACCATCAACGGTTTGCTTGCATCGGAAACGATTTCCCTACCATCCGTGGCAGGCAGCCGAACCCAGGATTTCTCACTCGGTACTGCTGCGATTTCCATCAACCCGCAAACCCTGTCGCTGACCATTCCTCCCGGCCAAGCCAGCTCGCTGGATGTCGCCGTCACCCACGCCGGAGACAGCCCCCGCACGCTGCCATTCCAAGTCCGCATCACCGGCACCGGTCTCAGCCAGGAACATCTCTACGGGCTCGATATGACCGGAACCTACGCTGTGGTGCGCGAACTCAATCCGGAAACCGGCGCGCAAACTGCTTTGCACCCGCTTTCTCTGACGAGCCGCGGCACCTTTGGAATCGCAGCCACCACCGATTCTCTCTGGTTGCTGACAAGTCAGAATTTCACCAGTTACCAGCTCGTTCCACTGTCAACCACCACTTGGACGACCGGCACTCCCATCACGATCAACGCGCAAATGGTGATGTCCATCGGCTCCTCGGCCGACGCTATCCTGATCGTCACCACAAATTCAAACTCCTACGGGTTAGAACTCCGTACATACACCCCAGCTTCCGGCATATTTGCGACAGTCGGTAATCTGTCTCAGTTCGCCAGTGGGCCTGTCGCTGCAAGCGCCACCCGCCAGTCGCTTTTTCTCCAGCTCTTTGACCAATCCGTCCAGGAGCTCCGCCGCCGCGACTTTTCGACCATGCGCAACTGGGTGACCGGCAGGGATAACCTCAGCTGTATCAGCTACAGCGACGCGCAAAATACCCTGTTCACGGTCAGCCATCTCTTCACCAACAGCGGACCGAGTTTCCTCGTCGAAAAACGCTCGCCGGACACCGGCACCGTCCTGAGCGGGTTTTCGGCACCATCAGGCATCAGCCACGTTGCCTGCCAATCCAGTTCCAGTGCAAAATGGATCACATGTGGTATCGAATCGTCAGACGTCGCCACCCGCGCATCGCGAACTCTGCCGCTGACGTTTTCCACAGCCGGAATGTCGCTTGGCCAGTCATTTGCCGCCACCCTAGAGGTCCGCTCCAGCCTGCTTGCTACGCCGACCAAGCTCGCGATACAACTCACGGTGGGAAATACCCCACCCGATCCGAATTCGTGGGATGGCTGGTTCCAGGCCAACTTCCTCCGCGTTCCGACCATGGCTGATGCCTCCCGCGACTCCGACAGTGATGGGATCTCCAATTTTCTAGAATTCGCGACGGGAGGTAACCCGAACAGCCCGATTCCTCATGCGGGTCTGCCAAAATTCCACTCTACCGCCAACGGTCGGATCAGTTGGTCCTATCTGCGCCGCAAGTCTCTCTCTGTCGCAGAACTCGTTCCGGAAGGAACGGAAAACCTCACTACCTGGAAATCTCTACCCGCCGGAAACTCAGACAGCACCGTCACAGAGTCGTCCTACAACGCGGATTTCCAGCAAGTTCTGGTTTCGGTGCCCATGACTGATGGAAATTACTTTTTTCGCTTACGCGCCAATCCTTAAAATTACAGTTAATATCATTCAAATGATTATCTTGTGGTAACTGGGATGATCGGTGTTATTCCTGATGTGCAACACCGCAAAAAAATAGTTCAGTTAGAGATAAGAGCGGAGCTTGTGGCCCAACTAAATAGCGTAGCGTCTGGATATGAATGTGATTGCACAAGCGATATCACACTAGGCTGGCGCGGCAAAATTTTTTTCTTTGGAGAAGGTCGTGGAATCATTGCTGCGTAATAGAATACGCGTTGGCAGACACGTGCTTTCTCTATCCCGGATTCGCTCGCTGACGGCCTAAAAAAATACTGATTTACCAACCATCGGCAATACCACCGAGCCGATCCACGTGACGGCCAAGCCCAACAGCGAAAGCATGCTCAGCATCATCGAAAAATACTTCAGCGTTTCTTTTTCGGTCATGCCGCTGAGGCGCGATACCACCCAGAAGCCGCTATCATTCATCCACCCTAACGCAAAGGAGGCGAAGCCGATGCTAAGATAGATGTAAATCGGATGATATGGCAGGTCCGCGCCAAGCAGCGGATACATGATTGCGGATGCCGTGATCATCGCAACGGTGGACGAACCCTGTGCGACGCGCATGACTAACGAAATGACGTAAGCTAGCAGAATCATGCTAATCCCTGCACCTTCGGAAACATGCTTCACAGCCGAGCCGACGCCGGCATTTTTGATCATCGAACCAAATGCCCCGCCAGCGGATGTAATGAGAATCACCAGTCCCGCTGTCTCTAACGGTTTTGCTAGAGTTTCACCGAGTTCCGCCAATCGCATGCCTTTGCTTTGTTTGAGCAACCACATCGAGAGGATCGCGCCGATCAACAAAGCGATGTTTTTGTCACCGATGAAATCAACAAGATTGCGCAGCACCGATGTCTCACCCACCGCAGGCATGCCGCCGAAAATTTTCCACATCGAGGAGATGCCAATCAGTCCAATGGGAATCAAAATCGGCAACAACGAGGCGAAAAATGAGGGCGCTTGATGTGTTGCCGACTCAGTGGGATTTTCTAACGAAACGCGCAGCGGAATGGTCACGCGGGCATTCATCCATTTGGCGACAAAATAGCCAGCGCCCGAGGGAATGATGCCGACGAGCATGCTCACCAGAATGGAAAAACCGGCATCGATCTTCAAGGTGTCGACCATGGCAATCGGTCCTGGATGCGGCACGGTGAGGCAATGCGGAATCACTCCGCCCGAGCAAATGCACAAAATGTAGAGCAGGAAATCTTTGCCCGTTCGCTTGTGCAAAGCGATTGCCAGCGGCACCATCAGCATGAACATCGTATCGAAGAAAATCGGGATCGATAAAATGTAAGTGCTCACCAGCAAGGCCAATCCTGCGCGTTCATCTCCGAAGGCTTGCAAGAAGCGCGAGACCACACGATCCGCCGCTCCGCTGAGCATAAGGCAGCAGGCGATGATCGATGCTAGACCGATCGACATTGCCACATTTCCTGCGGTGGTGCCGAAGCCTGTCATCAGCAACTTCGTCACATCGATTACCGAGTTCACCGCGCGTGTACCATCGGGCAGCAGCGTGGAATCCGGCACGATCGCCGAGAGCAAGCCCGCGCATAATCCCGCCATCATCAAGGCGAGAAACGGATGTAGCTTGAGCTTGCTGATTGCTACGATGATGAACAAGACACTGAGAGCCAGCACCACAAAGGGCCAGGCGAGCGGACTGGTAAGCGCAGCGATCATGGGCGTTTTTTGTTAGGTGTGGCGCGCGTGGCTCCAGTGGAAATGCCGCCATCGATCAGCATGATTTGCCCGGTCATGTAACGGCTTTCCTCTGCGGCGAGAAAAAGCAGCGGGCCATCGAGATCGCCGCCTGTGACATTGCCGGGACGTTTCAGAGGAATGCGATCGCTGAGGTATTCGACCCACTCGGCGTCTTCATACATCACGGCATTTTGCGCGGTCTTGAACCAACCAGGTGCGAGACAATTCACCGTGATGCCATATTTGCCCCAGTCATCGGCGAGGCTCATGGTCAGTTGCTTGGTGCCGCCACGGCTTGCTCCATAAGGCCCGAGACCAGCGTAACCACTCACCGATGTCACCGAGCCAATGTTGATGATGCGACCATAACCCGCAGGGATCATGAAATGCCGCGCGACTTCTTGTGCTAAGAAAAATGTGCCGCGCAAGTTGGTATCCAGCACCAAATTCCAATTATCCCAGGTCACATCCAGCGCGGGCTTGCGCACATTGCAGCCTGCATTGTTGACGAGGATGTCAATTTTTTCCACCCGCTGTTTGGCTTCCGCTACCGCTGCGACGATGCTTTCGTGTGAACGCACATCGAGCGCGATGGTTTCACAGCGGCGTCCTAGCTCTTCCACTTGCTTTTTGATTTTTGTTAGGGCTGAAACATCACGACTGGTAAGAATCAAGTCTGCGCCGGCTTTGGCGAGAGTCAGGGCAAATTGCTCGCCCAATCCGCGACTCGCGCCGCTGATGAAGGCTGTTTGGTTTTGGAGTGAAAACATAGATGTGTTAGGGGGTGAGAATGACTTTCATCAAGGGTTCCTTGCCTGCTTCGAGTCGGGCAAAAAGTTCCGCACCATCGGCCAAGGGAGCGCAAATGCTGAGTAAGGGCTCCACACGAATGCTGCCATCGCTGATGCGTGCAACCGCTTCTGGATACTCTCCCGCACACGCACAAGATCCACGCAAGGTGATTTGGCGTGTGACTACTTCTTGCAAAGGAAAGGCCACCGAGGCTTGCAGATTGCCCACCAACACGACAGTGCCATTTTTCTGCACCGCACGCACCGCGAGATCGAATGGAGCTGCTGCGCCCACCACTTCCCAGGCCGCTTCGGCACCATCGGCTCCGGCGTAGTCGCGGATTTGTTGCAGCGCATTTTCATCGCGTGCAGATATGCCTTTGCTCGCGCCGAGTTCACAAGCGATGGCCAATCGACCGGCATCGAGATCGACCGCGATGATGTGTAGCCAACCGCGTGTGCGCAGTGACTGGATGACCAATAGTCCAATCAAACCTGCGCCGACAACAACAGCACAGGATTTTTCTGATCGTGGTCGCGGTGCCAAATCCACAGCGTGTAAGGCAATCGCCACTGGTTCCGCAAAGGCTGCTTTTTCAAAGGAAAGCGCATCAGGAATGCGATGCAAAATGCGTGTGGGCAAAGCCACATACTCCGCGAAGCAACCATGGCGTCGGTAATCTTTGCACGATACACCTAACACTTTACGATTCAGGCAGATGTTGAATTTTCCCTCCACACAAGCATCGCAACTGCCGCAATATTCCGTCGAATCAAAAGTCACGCGCTCACCAATGGTCCAATCAGAAACGCCATCGCCGAGAGCGGCAATCACGCCTGCTGCCTCATGACCCATGACGATTGGAGGTATGCGCCGACCACTGCTGCCATTCATCCCATGAATGTCACTTCCACAAATGCCACAGGCTTTGATCTGGATCAGAACTTCGCCCGCGCCAGGCTGTGGAGTGTCCATCGTCTCGAACGCAAAGGTCGAGGGCGCAATCAGGGTTAATGCTTTCATCAATGAAGCGAAGACTACAGAATTTACCCCGCCCGACTAGGAGAAAGTGTGTCCGTGGCGCGGAGCGCGGATAAGGAGGGAGGGGGGCGCAGGTCGCGCTCGGAGATCTTCATTTGCTCCTGCGCGAAAATGGGCTATATTTGCGAATGATGCATACCGATGACAAACGCCACCTTGCTCGGATGGCTGGATTTTTTCATGAAATGACCAGCGATCAGGTCGGGCAGGTGAAGAAACTTTATGCCGCAGATGCCGAGTTCAAAGACCCGATCAATGAAGTGGTGGGGGCGGAGGCCATCGAAAAAGTCATGGCGGATTTGTTCAAGCAACTCAAGAATGTGACGATCGCCGTCAAAGACATGCATGGCGATGATCGTTCAGGTTTTCTCCAATGGAACATGCACTATGAGTTTCGTGGAAAAAAACGCAGCATCCCTGGCGTGAGCCACTTTCGCTTCAATGAGGCGGGCTTGGTCACCCAGCAAGAAGACTTCTGGGATGCCTCGTTTGTGCTTTACGGGGAATTTCCGATTCTTGGTTCGATGATGCGCGGTATCCGCAAGATGGTAAGGGTGAAGGTTTGAACTAGCGTATCGCAATGCAAACCGATGTCCTCACATCGACTACCCTTTGGCTTTTTTCCACAAGCGTGATGGCGGGAAATCCTTGGGGCGGCAAACGATGATGCCCGAATGGGTGTTGAGCTCGTGCACGTAATCGTTGATCGGCTTGTCAAACACGGTCTTGCGGCCTTTGCTATTGGAGGAGGTGGCGTGCATGAAGTAGGCACGACCTTGGTAGCGCATGATCAATCCGACGTGGGAGGTGTATTGGTTTGGTGAGGTGGTAGTGATGGCGCAGATGTCGCCATCGGCAAGGTATCGTTCCGCGTTGAGAACGTTTGCTTTGGGGATGTGATAAACGGGGAGCTTGGACACGCGTTTTTCGATCTCGCCCATGGGCGCGATGAGTGAGGTGTTATTTTTCAGGTAGCGATAGCTTTTCCACTGCACCGTCATCTCTTGGATCGAGCGTTCCATACGCGCGGAGCCAGGGATGCGACGCGAGATGTTCTCGGCAAAGCCACGGCGTTGATTGTCGTAAAAAACTTCTTCGAGGTGATGCATGCGGCTGAGGTAACAGCCTGTACATTGGCCGTTGCGGTAGCGCTCGACCTCGACCATGTGAATCAAATCCTCGGGTCGATAGGGACCTGGTTTGTAGGTAAGCATGCGGGCGAAACCCAGAGCATTTTCGTAAAAAGTCCAGCAGTCCATCGCCTCCAGATTCACCACGGGATTCTCGATGTGATTGTGGACTTCGAGGCTATAGTTGACATAGCGCACGCCGAGCAGGGCGCGGGCCGCGAGAGCGGTGCGTTGGCCGATGGGGCGAGCGCGCCAGTTTTCGCGCTCGGCCTGCTTGACCATGGCCGCAAACTTGGCCTCACCCTTGAAAACGGTGGAAAGCGGCAAACGCAGCGGGCTTGGAGGTGTGATCGTGTGCCAGTTCCCAGCAGGGGCGACTTGGCCAAGTGCCGTGAAGCAAAGGCAGCCGAGGAGGGCGAAAATTTTCATAACTCCAATGTAAAGGAAATCGCCCCTTGGTCAAGTGGATTGGGGAATTGGTTTGTTTTCCCACGATCGAATTCGTGGGATCATGGATGAAATGTCCTGTTGGGACATGCTTTTCTCGTTCCAACGGAACGATTCAATTTCCAGCCCATGATTTCAATCATGGGCATTCGATTTCCCTAAAAGAATTGGTGCGTCCCAACGGGACGCTTCAATCGTGGGCTTGCTTTGTGTGCTATCATCATGTCATGGCGCACTCTTTATCAAAAATTATTTTGCACGTGGTTTTTTCTACCAAGGATCGAGAGAATTCGATTACAGATTCGCTTCGTCCGCGCGTCCATGCATACCTCGCGCAAGTTGTGCGTAGCTTGGGATGCGAGGTGCATATCTTAGGTGGCGTGGCGGATCATGTGCATTTGGCCGTTGATTTTCCCCGCACGATCACGGTGGCGGATTTTTTAAAGAAAATCAAAGGATCGAGCTCGAAGTGGATCAAAGAGCAAGGACCAGAGCATCAGAAGTTTGCTTGGCAAGTAGGGTATGGTGCGTTTTCTGTGAGTGCCTCTCACAAAGCTAAGTTGATCCAATACATTGCGAACCAAGAAGAGCATCATCGCAAAGAGTCGTTTCAGGACGAATTTCGCAAATTGATCAAAAAGTATGGTATTGTTGTCGACGAGACCTATTTGTGGGATTGATGCGTCACGTTGTGACGCGGGAATGTTGTGGGTGAATGGCAACCCACGATTGAAATCGTGGGCTCATGATGCAATGACCCTTTGGGACTGACATGGCAAGCATTGTGGGCTGCTTCAGATCGTGTGACCCATTTGATTGCGTTTGGTTTCCATGTATTTTTCGTTGTGCGGATTGCTATCGACGCGGATCGGGAGTTGTTCGACGATGCTGAGGCCGTAGCCTTCGAGTCCGATGACTTTTTTCGGATTGTTGGTGAGCAAACGAATTTTTTTCAGGCCGAGGTCGGCGAGGATTTGGGCGCCCATGCCGTAGTCGCGCAGGTCTGCGGCGAAGCCGAGTTTTTCGTTGGCTTGGATGGTGTCGAGCCCTGCTTCTTGGAGCTTGTAGGCGTGGATTTTTGCGGGCAGACCGATGCCGCGGCCTTCTTGGCGGAGGTAAAGGAGCACCCCGCCTTCCTTGCCGATGCGTTCCATGGCGGCAGCGAGTTGCTCGCCGCAATCGCAGCGTTTGGAGAGAAATACATCACCCGTGAGGCATTCCGAATGCACGCGGACGAGAGTGGGTTTCTCGGGATCAATTTCACCCATGACCATCGCGAGATGGTGGGTGCCCTCGGTATCAATCTGATAGAGGTGGCAACGGAAATCCCCGTATTCGGTGGGCATGTTCACGACTTCATCAGCGCGCACGAGTTTCTCGGAGCGGCGGCGGTGCTCGATGAGCTGGGCGATGGTGCAGGCTTTGAGTCCGTGTTTTTCTTGATAAGGGCCGAGTTCTCCAACACGGGCCATGGTGCCGTCATCGTTCATGATTTCGCAGATGACACCTGCGGCGGGAAGTCCGGCGAGAGTGGCGAGATCGATGGCAGCCTCAGTGTGACCGGCGCGGCGCAAGGTGCCGCCTGGCATGGCTTGGAGCGGGAAAACGTGGCCGGGTTGCACGAAGGAATCGGCACTGATGGTGGCGTCAGCGAGCAATTGGATCGTGCGGGCTCGATCGGCCGAGGAGATGCCGGTGCTGATGCCCGTTGCGGCATCGACAGTGACGGTGAAGGCGGTGCGCTGGACCTCGCGATTGCGACGTGTCATCGGAGGCAGATCCAGTGCATCGGCACGCTCGCGGCTGATGGGGGCGCAGATCAGGCCGCGACCGTGAACGGCCATGAAGGTGATGTGCTCGGCGGTGCAAAGGGAGGCGGCGCCGACGAGGTCGGCCTCGTTTTCGCGATCTGGGTCATCGGCCACGATCACGAGTCGGCCTGCGGCAATCTCGGCAATGATTTCGTGAATGGGGCTAAATTGCAGTGAGGTGGATGACATAAAGAGCTGTTGCTGGAGCAATCAAGCGCATGCGGGGCAATTAGCAAAGCTTTTTTTGGCAACTGGTCATCCTCCTACGTCCCGCTTAGCGGGACTCCGGCGGACAAGCTGGTCAATGTTGCGGAAATTGTTAGTGTGATGAGATGGCGGGCTGTTGGAGACTTATTGGCTTTGCTGTTGGCGGGCAGCTTCTTCTTGTTGCTGACGTGCGGCTTCCTGTTGTTCGCGCATTTGCTCCTGCTGTTGGCGAGCGGCTTCTTCTTGTTGTTGACGCATTTGCTCTTGTTGCTGCTGACGCATTTCTTCCTGCTGTTGGCGAGCGGCATCTTCTTGTTGTTGTCGCATTTGCTCTTGCTGCTGCTGACGCATTTCCTCCTGCTGTTGGCGAGCGGCTTCTTCTTGTTGCTGACGCATCTGCTCTTGTTGCTCCTGTTGCTCGCGCATTTGGGCTTCTTGGAGGGCTTGTGCTTCGGCGGCTGCTTGTTGCTCACGCATGGCGGCAGCTTGTTCTTTTGCGGCGCGGGCCTGAGCCTCGTTCTCGGCTTCTTGCTGCGCTGCTTGCATTTGCTCCTCGCGTTGTTGTTGCTCAATGATGGCAAGGGCTTGAGCCTCGGCCTCTTGTTGTTTTTGCAGCTGAGCTAGCTCTGCGGCTTCGCGCTGTGCGGCGTTTTGTTCAGCAGCATTTTGTTCAGCGGCGGCCATTTCGGCAGCGCGCAGGGCAGCATTCTGTGCGGCTTCGGCCTCAGCCTTGGCTTTTGCGCTATCAGCTTGTTCTGCAGCTTCGTTCATCGCGGCTTGTTCCAGAGCTTGTTGTGCCGCTTGCTGTTCGGATTGAATTTGTTGTTGTCGGTTTTGGCTCGCTTCTCTTAGACCCGGGCGTGAGTTTTCGGCATCGGTGCGCGCTTGCTGCTGCGCTTGTTGGCGATCGCGTAGAGAACCGCGCATGCCTGGGGGATTGCCGGGTTGTTCTTCTTGCGTGGGCGGAGTCAGGTTTTCTGGGGTTCCTGAATCACCGCGTGGGAGCTCAGGTGCTGCTGCTGTTTCTTGCGGGGCGGGTGGGTTTGCTGGAGTATGGATGCTATCGTCCTCGTTGAGTGGAGGAACGATTTCAGGGTTGGCTGAGGGACTTTGTTCCTGCTGGCGACCAGCCAAGCCGGTGCGAGGGGCGCTAGGCTCTGCATTGAATCCAGGTGTGAGCTGATCTTGGCGCTCTATGTTGCCCTTGGTGCTGCTATCGGCTGCGGGAGTGTTGATGGCTACGGCTTCTGCGAGTTCGACGCGTTGGGCTTGAATTTTTTCTTGGAGCTCGATGCGTTGGTGCATTTTTTGGGCCAGACCTGAGCGGAATGAGGTTTCAGCTTGTTGGCGGTCGAGCTGGCGTGATGAGACGAATTGAGTGAGGACCTCTGGAGCGATGGTTTTCTCGCGAATGACATTTTCGTCGTTCAGGCGACGTTCGATGGCGCGCGGGCGCAGAGCACCGTTCCAAGGGGCTCTCATGCTGGGAGCTTGGACGTTGAGAACATTTCCGCGTTTGTTGACGTAGGAGATGGGATCGAAGCTGGATGGGAGGCGGGTATCCAGATTGCATTCATAGCGCGGCAAGGTGCGGCCGATTTCTCGGCAGATGCGGGTGAAATCTACGCCGCGACAGTGGACGCGGTTGTTGCTCCATTCGTATCCACCGATGTATTGGGTTTTTTGATAAATGCGGACGCATTCGTTGGTGGAGAATACCGATTGGTAGATATTGCTGCCGAAGGTGTTGCTTTGAACGAAAGTAAAGCAACGGGGGCTGATGCCGCTAGATCTGCCGTAGTAGCGGTTCCAGTCATTGCCGCGCCAGTAGAGAGATTCGGGAGGCAGGGGAGCCCAGCCGACGAAGTTGCCGCCGGACTTCCAGCAAACCCAGGCGGGAGCCCATTCATTGCCGGGAACCCAGCACCAGCCGACGTTGCGGAGCAGGACCCAGCGACCGTAGTGGTAGGTGGCCCAGCCGAAAGGCTCGGTGGAGACCCAAGTCCAGCCGAGATCGCTATAAGCCCATGAACCGTGGGTGTAGGGACGCCAGTCGCTGGTGCTTCTGGCGATGCTGGGCTGCCAGAGGTAACCGTATTGAGACGACTCAAACCAGCGGCCATGGGAGGCAAGTCTATTGTAAAACACGCTGTAGTCGTAGTCATTGGTGCTGACGGAAACGGGACGTTGGTAGGTGGAGCCGCCGGGTGATACGGGTTCTGCGCGGAGTGCAGTAGAGCTTGATGGGCGTGTGGTACTTTGCGCTGCGGAGCGGGCTTTGTTGGCAAGATCATCGGCTCGTTCTTCAGCGAGAGCCGTTTTTTTGCGTTGAAGTTCTAATTCTTCAGCCGTGAGGCGTGAGCTCTTAGATTCCAATTCCTCGCGTTGGAGTCGCAGTTCCTCACGCTCCATGGCGAGGCGCTCGACTTCGATCTCGCGGCGGAGTTTTTCCTCTTCCATTTCGAGTGAGCGCAGTTCGCTGGCGATGGCATTGGTTTTTTCTGCAGAGACGGCATTGCTTGCGGGATCAGCAGATTTTTTCTGGCAAGACGGTAGTAGCAGGGCGGGGATGGCCAGTGCGAGGGAGAGGCGGAAGGCGAGGACGTGTGGAAATTTCGAGATCATGGCGCGAGGCGGGTTA
>CANHKJ010000007.1 GCA_947460915.1 Verrucomicrobiia bacterium | reverse complement strand
GCAGCTTGTGCTTACACAGGATCCACATTGCTCACAACATCTGGTGGCACTGCAAGTCAGTTGATCGTCAGGCTAGGGGTTGTTAATGCCTTGCCGATTACAACGATCGTGACGATTGATGGGCAAAATGGCACTGGTTCGGGGCGCTACACGGAACTTAATCTGAATGGTTTCGATCAAGAATTGGCTGGTCTCACAAATGTTCCTCGCACCAGCAGAGCGCAACGGATCGTCAATAGTGATGTTTCTGCCGCTGCTACCCTTACAATCAACAACACGGACGACTTCATTTATTCTGCTAGTCTCGGTAGTGGAGCCAATGGTTCGGTTAACGACATTCCGACGCCGGGATCAACAAATGGTAATAATTTTGGCCTAACAAAAAAAGGTAATGGTTTCTTGACTCTAAAGGGAAATAATACGTTCTATGGTCCAACCAAGATTATCGCCGGGATTATTAGCTTAGGTAATGAACTAGCACTTCACGGCAGTCCGATTGATACGCAAAACAGTATTGCTGGAGATGCTGACAATGGTTTTGAAACCACTGTTGCGGCGCTGACCTTCGGTGGGCTTACTGGTAATAAAAACCTTGCTGCTATTTTCAATACGTTTTCAGGCGGTTACTCTGATGTGACTGGGCTCACACTGAAGCCTGGAACAGGCGCTAATTATAGTTACTCTGGCGTCATTGCCGATGGTGCTGTGGGCATGACTTTAACAAAAAGTGGTGTTGGCACGCAGACATTGTCGGGAGCTAACACCTACACAGGTGCCACCACGGTTGCCGCTGGAACCTTGGCGCTTGTTGGTGGTAGTCAAACATCACCGATTACCGTCAACAGCGGGGCATTTCTGGGATTCACTCTCGGTTCACCCACCACCTCAACTGCTGCTGTGACTTTTGATGCAGGCTCCAGTGTTGCAATCACGGGGGAGCCCGTTTCCGCGACGACTTACACACTGTTGACTACTGCTGCTGCGATCACTGGATTACCTATTCTGGCTTCGAACATCCCAGGTTTTGTTTTGCAAGTCGATGGCGGCAATACTCTCAAGCTTGTGCCCGTTGCACCTGGCAGCTATGCCGCATGGCAATCGGCCAATGATACGACAGAAGCTGCGAATCTCGATCACGACAATGATGGCGTGTCGAATGGTATCGAATTTTTCCTTGGTGGATCAACAGATACAACGGGCTTCACCGCCTTGCCGGGTGTGATCAATAATTCTGGCACGCTCAGCGTGACTTGGACCAAAGACTCCACCTACACAGGCACTTACGGCGTGGGTTTTGTTGTGGAAACTTCCGCTACACTTGATGGTCCATGGCTTACGGAAATTGCCGATCCCAATGCTGGATTCACTGTTAGTTTCCCATCCGCTAATGAGGTGAAATACACGTTCCCCTCGCCACTCGGCACGAAAAACTTTGCTCGACTTAAGGTGACGCCATAAGCAAAAACCAAGAAATCTAACATTTAATTTTAGTAATACTCATGAAACTACGTATTCTCTCCACCGCATCTATTTTTATCGCATTTGGCGTGCCTCACGCGTTCGCGACTGACTTCTATTGGGACGGCGGCACTGGAAACTGGAGCACAGTAACGGCATGGTCAACGGCCTCTGGTGCCTCGACTCCTAATCCTGCTAATTTCCCAAGCTCTTCAACAACTTCTGATCTCATTTTCAACATCACTACAGCCAATACTGCGGCAAATGTAGTTTCTTTGGCAGGCGCTAATCGTGCTGCTCGTTCGCTAACTTTCAATACATCGGGTGCGTCAGGATTCCGCGCAGGGGGGAATAGCAGCGTTAGCGTTAACCTGACACTTGGCGCGGGCGGCATCACCTTGAATTCTGGAGCTGGTTCAGTAACCATCAGTCAGAACCCTTCTACGAATGGTGTAATCACTACGGTGTTGGGCTCGAGTCAAACTTGGATCAACAATGGATCAGGTGTGCTCAGTGTGCAGGGAAACGTGAATAATGGCGCGAATCTTTTGACTGTGGACGGTACGGCAAATACGTCGATTTCTGGTGTGATCGGCAGTGGAACGGGTGGCTTGACGAAAAATGGAAGTGGAGCACTCACTCTTTCCGGTGCGAATACCTACACTGGCGCAACTTCAGTGAGTGCTGGGACATTGTTTGTGACGGGATCATTGACAAGCGATGTTACGCTCAGCGGTACGGCTACGATCGGTGGTGGAGGAACTGTGGGGGCGATTGCTTTTGGTGAATCATCTTTCTTCGATATTTCCCAAGCTCTGGGATCTAGTAATCCACTCGATGCCACCACTATCAACTTCGCAGCTGCTGGATTTGGCATCGATAACCTCAAGTCCTCTGGCGCGGCAGTGGATTGGAATTCCGTTGCAGTCGGTACCTACACACTCATTAATGGGACGCTGAATTCGACTAATCTCGGGAATTTCGGCTTGGATAATGCGCATGATATTGGTGGTGGGAAAAGTGCCTACTTCCAAAGTGGCAGCTTGCAACTTGTCGTCATTCCGGAAACGAGCAGTTTGATTCTTGGCTTTCTTGGGCTAATGTCCATGCTGCGCCGCCGTCGCTAATATATGACCCATGCACTCTATTGTCGCTGTAGTTTTCTTGTTGCCGAAAATATTTCTTCGGCCTGTATCTTATGCCGTGAGGTGATGCTTCGCCTGTGGAAAGTTTTCTTGCAGATCTTTCTGGTAGTGACATTCATACTTGCGCAAGAAGTTCGTGCGGCGGATATCTACGGTAATACTACTGATGCAGAAGTCCGCTCCGATGTAGTGCTAGATTCGACAACTATAAACACGATGATCGTTGGCGGAAGTGGCAGTCCCATAACGGATCGTGCGGCGGTCTTTGTGATGCAGTTGCCATCATTAGGGGCTGTGGCGAATCCCTTTACTTCAGCCATTTTTCGCTTTCATTTGGTTTCGAAAACAGGAGCGCCCGTGAATGTTGATCTCTGTGGTTTGGGGAGTCGGAGTTCTGCCACGGTGTTGGCGAGTGATTACTATGGGCAAAATGCCGCCACGGATGCGAGCGATGCGGCATTGTTGCAAAGTGACATTCTGAGTTCTACAACAGCGACCGGTGTGATCTCGACAAAATCGACAGGCAGTACCGCGTTGAAAAATTTTCTCAATGCTCAATATGCAAGCGGCGCTGGTGCGGGTAAGTATGTCTTTTTGCGACTCAGCACCATCGCAGCACCTGACGGTAACAATCGCTATACAGTTACTTCGGCAAATGGTGGAGTTTCGGGATCTGTCGATACTCGCCCCAAAGTCATCTATAATCTGCCGACGGGTTATACTCGTCCGTTTATCTGGGTGCGCGACTCGGAAAAAGTAGGCATTCTGGCAAAGATATCTGGCAATGCTTGGGCTACGAGCGTTTATAATGGCATAGTCTCGCGAGTGGCAACGGATGTGGCGAGCCATCAATCGAACCGCGATACATTTCTCCGTCAGTTGCCTGTTGAGTGGTCTCTGGCTACGCCGAAGTTCAAAACGATTCCCGCGTTTGAGGAGAGTTCCGTGCGCTTTCCCGCAGAGGCTAAATTCAATGACGCTCTCGATTCCGCGGTGTTGTTTTATCTAACAGGAGATGCGAAGTATGCTCGTTGCGCTGGAGATATTTTGCATAATGCTGTGAAAACCTTGTTACCAGTAACCGCGTCTGCGAGCACAGGCAATGGTGGTTGGATTTTTCAGACGGATTTTCTCAAAGAAGCACGCGTGACGGGCACGCAGTTGCCGATGGTCTATGATTTTCTCTATGCATGGCTGCAAACCAATCAAGTGTATGATGTGAAAACGGCGAGCATGGTGAATTTCAATTTTACCAACGCGCAGAGTGTGTTTCGGAAATACTATCAATTGGCCCGCGATCATGGGCAGAAGGAATCAAACTGGTCGGCCTTGATGGCAACGACGATGCTCAATAACTTGCTGGCGCTTGATAGTTCTACCGAGCGTGATGCGGCGATTCAGATTTATCTCACAACAGGATCATCACGTCAGGCCTCGTTGCAATATGACTATCGTCACTACACAACATCAGGAAACATTTGGCCAGAGTCTTTGCAATACGCGGGTGCTGTTGGCTCGATTCGCAGTGCGCATATGGTTTTGTTAGAGCGGGTGGATCCACAATTGAATTTGTTTGATGTCTATCCGAATCTACCCATGAGCCTGCCTCGCATTAGCTACTTGCGCTATCCGAATGGTGAACAGGTCAGCTTTGGTGACGGTCATCGCCAAGCGGGAGGGCAACCGTATTTTCAATACGAGTTAGTTTATCAACACGCCTTGGCACGCGGTCGCGGTAATCTAACAACTTTATTTGGATCGTTGATCAATGGCGGTGTCGCTACTGGTGATTACAATCGTTCAACACTGCGTGATTACTCTCAGTTAGGTTCGCAAAATGAAGTGCTTCAACTACTGTGGCAAGCGGCAACTCTAACTGAGTCCGCCGTCACTCCTGAACTGCCGCGTACTGATACTTTGCCATTCGCGGGCCTTTCCCTACAGAGAAATCCTACTCCCTCGAACAATAGCAGTTATGGATTGATGTGCTTCGTTGGAGGTGCAGGATATGTTCACAGTCATGCGAGTGGCATGAGTATGGAACTTTATGGTATGGGTGAAGTGATGGGCGCGAAGTCCGGACGCGATGACTACGGTGGCACGCTGCATGAGAACTATTATCGCTTGTTTGCCTCGAACAACACCGTGATTGTCAATGGCGGATCGATAGGAGAAGGCGGATGGTCCGACATCGGAATCAACACGGTGCAAAATGTCTCCATGGAACCACAGCCATTTGCCGCAGCAGTTTCTCCTGATTTCTCCTTCACTTGCAGTTCATTTGCTGACAATAAAGGAATACTTGCTGAAGCAACTCAGCAACGCACGATGGCGATTGTTCGCACTTCGCCAACGAGCGGGTTTTATGTCGATCTTTTTCGCTCAAAATCCACTGTCACCAATCGCACGGCGACAACGCTAAATGGCACGGTTACCAATCAATATCACGACTACATCTATCGAAATATTGGAGATACCAACATAGAACTGAGAGCTGACGGCCTTACCTTGCCTCTGACCAGCCAAGCCAATCGTTTTCAAAATGACGTTGGCGATGCATACGATCAACCAGGCTGGCGTTACTTTACCAACACGACGGTTTCGTATCCGACGAGTCAGTCGGTGCGTGCGCAATTTATGGCTACGGTAGCTGGCACAACACGTTACATGGATTTGCACATGCCCGCTGTGGCCAGTCGTGAATATGCAAAAGTCACAAGTCCTGCAATCGTCGATGCGCCCAGTCCTTACAACAGTCGATCAGCTCCGGCTGTGGTGGTGCGACAAATCGGTGAGGCGTGGAACAAGGCGTTTGCTGCGGTCTATGAACCACACTTTGGCAGCACGGGCAACACGGTGCAAAATGTGACCCAATTGATACGCAGTGGCGTGGTAGTGGGTGTAAAAGTGGAGAGCAAAGTAGGATTGCAAAATGTGGTGCACTTCATTGTTTCGCATGCTACGTCGAATGAGACGTTCACAGACGCATCGACGGGGCTTTCGTTCACTGGACGATTTGGAATCGTCGCTGATTTCGGCGATGGCAATACAACATTGTATCTCGGCGAAGGATCGGCGCTGACTTATCGCGGTAATACGATCTCCACCGTGAGCGGGAGCAGTTCCCAAGCGCAGGCTCGATTTGCTTATGGGCAAACGCCAATTGTCACTGCTAATTCTGCAGTCACCGTTGTGCCTGCGCCGTCGCCAGCAGGATCTTCTTGGGTTCCTACGGCAGCAGGAACGAGTTACGTGTGGAATCAAAGTGCCAACTGGAATCCTGCCGCCATACCAAATGGCACGGGTGTCATCGCATATCAAAATGGCAACATCCTCGGTGATCAAATAGTGAGCATTCCATCGAGTATCACCCTCGGCGAATTGGTTGTGGGTGATAGCAACGGTGCGCAAAATACCCTCATCCAGAAAAGTGCCAGCGGCTCCTTCATTTTCGATCAAACGGAAAATGGCATGGCGTATCTCACGCGAACTGCAGCGGGAACTGGAACGGTTACGTTTCATGACCAGCTCAACATAGCGCTTCAGGATGATCTAACTGTTCGATTGGCAGGAGGATCGGCTAGTTCTACCTTGGCGATCAACGGCGTTATATCGGGTGCAGGCAAAAGTTTTACCAAGAACGGTGATGGTTTGACCTTAGTGCTAGCAGGTGCCAATACCTATTCAGGTCCCACACGAGTGCTTGGAGGAATTCTCAGCTTGAATCATAGCTTAGCGCTGCAAGATAGTGTGCTCGATACGACAAGCAGCATCAACGGAAATGCCAGCAACGGGCTGCGTGTCAGTGTGCCATCCCTGACGCTGGGAGGCCTTTCTGGTAGTAAAAATATCGCCTCACTTTTCACGACAACTGCTAGTGGTTATTCGGGGCTCACCGCTCTCACGATTGATACCGCAGCAGATTCTGAATACTCGGGAGCTATCGCCAATGGTGCCCTAGGCATGTCGCTAACCAAACAGGGGGATGGCACGCAACGATTGTCGGGAAATAACTCCTACACGGGCAGTACGATGATTTCTGCCAACTCTGGTGTGTTAGAAATTTTCGGCTCGGGAAAACTAGGCAATGGAGCCTATGGCAGCACACTTGCTGTAGGGAGTGGATCGACATTTTACTTCAACAGCAGTTCCGCACAGATTCTGAGTGGTGCGATCAGTGGCGCAGGAGCTTTGATCAAAGATACAGGTGCAAACGCCCTAACACTTAGTGCGGCCAATCCCTTGTTCACAGGATCCGTTGGCATTCATGCAGGAGCACTTGTGTTAGGGAATACGAATGCCTTGATTGGTATTGCATCTTTGGCCTTGACCGATACTAGCCAACTCAAGGTGAGTGTGCAAAATGCGAGTATCACCGCGCCGATCTCCCTTGCTGGCACACCGACGATTCATGCGCCAGATTTCGGCACGGGCAGTACAACATCGACAATGACTCTCGGTGGAGTGATGAGTGGTGTTGCTGATCTAACATTTTCTTCCGCCAGTGCTGTCGCCTCAAATTCTCAACAAACCATTTTACTCAATGGGCAGAGCACGTATAACGGGAAAACAATCATCCATCCAGCGGAGAACGATGCCAATCTCACCGTAAAGTTGGGAGTTGATAACGCCTTGCCGACGAACTCTGTAATTTCGGTGAATGGTTCTGCGGGTGGCGGAACAGGACGGTCGGCAAGATTGGATCTCAATGGCTTTGATCAGACAGTTGGTGGATTACAAAATACTCCCGCGAATTTGCGTTCGCAGCAAGTAATCAACTCATCGGCAACGCCATCAATACTAACCATCCAAAATACAGGCACACATGTGTTTTCGGGAAATCTGCAAGGCGCGACCTTAGGAGTGATCAAAGCGGGTACGGGCACGCAGACATTTTCTGGATCGAACAACTACGCGGGAGCTACCACGGTCAATGCCGGAAAACTCTACGGCGCGACCGGAGGAAATGCAGGAAATTCAACAGTGATGGTCAATAGTTCACAAGCAACCTTTGGCGTATCAGTTACCAATGTCACGCAGACATGGACTTGCGCTGCTTTAACGACTGCCGCAGCTGGTAAGTTGGAATTCAATTTTGGCTCACTTGCTCCTGGATATGTCACTCCGCTCACGGTGAGTGGCGTGGCCAATTTTTCTATTACACCGACAGTGCGCGTTATCAGCAATAGCGGCATTGCCTTAGGAGCGTATCCCCTGATGACATGGTCTTCTATCACAGGTTCTGCGCCGAGTAGCGTCAGCGTTGTTCAATCGAATGGCACCAATGGTTTGGCAGAAGGAACCACGGCGAGTCTTTCGGTTACAGGGAATACCCTTTCTTTGGTGATTTCTGGCGTGCCTACATCCGTCAAAGCAAACAACGCTAACAATTTGAACATCGGCTCCAGTTGGGTGGGATCGGTGCTTCCGAATGCTTCTTCAACCGCCGTGTGGAATAGCACTGTCACCGCGGTAAATACTACGGTACTAGGAGCTGATCTGACATGGGCTGGCATTACCATCACAAACCCGACAGGAGCGGTTACGATCAATGCCGGAAATACACTGACGATTGGCGCAAATGTGACCGATATCAATATGAGTGGGTCATCAGTCAATCTGACCTTGAATTGCGCTATCATGTTGGATGATGCCAATATATGGAATGTGGGGACGAGTCGCGTATTGACCCTTGGTGGCGTGGTGGGCGGTGATTTTACTGTTAGTAAAGAAGGTGCGGGAACCTTGATCATGACAGGCGTCAATACCTACACAGGAGATACAATTCTGGGCTCCAATGCGGGGATTTGGGAAATTGGTGGTGCAGGAAAAATGGGCAATGGTAACTATGCGGGTGCTGTGGAGATTGGTAGTGGTTCGACGTTGCTCTATAACAGCACTGCGGCGCAATCGTTGAATGGTGAATTGCGTGGTACAGGGTCGTTGGTGAAAAATGCTAGCAGTATCTTGACCCTTGCGGCTGCGAATCCCGACTTCACTGGAGACATCGCCATCAATGCCGGATCTCTCAATGTGAGTGATGTTTCAGCACTTGGAGCCGCGAGTTCACTGAAAATCTCAGGTGGTGCTGCACTGACATCACAATCATCGGGTCTTAGCGCCACCACGCCGATCATTCTCGGAACTACGGGAAGCACTTCTACGATTTCCGTTGGGCGCAACTCTGCAGCACAGGGGGCATGGACCTTTCGTGGCGCGATTTCGGGTAGCGGCAATCTGACCTTCACAACACCGAATGTTGTTAGTGGTGGCAACATGCAAACGGTATTTCTAGGTGCGAACAATACTTATGCGGGCACCACCACAATCACTACTGGAAATACTAATAACTCCTACACTGTTAAAGCATTGGTCGCAAGTGCGTTGCCGGAGACGACGGTGCTGCATCTCAATGGTGGCAACGGCGCGGGTTCGGGGCGCTCGGTGAATTTTGATATGAACAGCTTGGACCAAGCTCTGGCGGGGCTCAGTAATACGACAGGGCTGACTTCGCGCTCGCAACGCATTTTGAATAGTGGTAATGAACCCGTGACACTGACGATTAACAATGCTTCTGACTTTAATTTTTCCGGCAACATCAACGGCAGTGGTATGGATTTGGTCAAGCTAGGCGCTGGAACGCAGACACTTTCAGCGGCGAATCTTTTCACTGGTAGCACCACCATATCGGAAGGTGTTTTGAGCATTGGGCATTCGCTCGCCTTGCAACAGAGCGTCTTGAATGCTCTCGATAGCATCCCAGGTGATGCGACGAATGGATTGAAAATCACCGTGACCACGCTCACGCTAGGTGGGCTTAGCGGTGATCAATCTTTGGCCTCATTGTTTACGACGAATGCGGGTGGTTATACTAGTATAACCAATTTAACGATTAATCCGCCGAGTGGACTAGTGCATGAATACTCGGGCATCATCGCGAACGGTGCGAGTGGCATGAACGTCATCAAATCGGGAGCTGGCACGCAAGTGCTGTCAGGTGCGAATATTTACACCGGAACAACATCCATTCAATCTGGCACGCTGGCGCTCGGGGCTAACCATGTGATTCCGAATAGCTCTGCCATTTTCATTGCCGATGCAAAGCTCGATGCGGGTTCATTCACAGATACGCTGGGAACTTTGGATTTCACCGGAAATGCGACGATCCATTTTGGTCATGGTGGAGCATTGGCTTTTGCCGCGAGCAATTCGAACGACTGGACGGGTGGCGCCTTGACGATTACAGGAGGTTTTGTTTCGGGTAGCACGGTCCGCTTTGGGACGTCGAGTGCAGCCCTCTCACCAGCGCAACTTGCTCTCATTTCGATTTCCGGTTATCACGGAATCGGTATCAATAGCAGTGGTTATCTTACCGCATCGCCTACGTATGAAACTTGGGCTGATATGAACGCTCCGACGACTACTGCAAGCGCCGATGAAGATTTTGACGGGGTCGCCAATGCAGTGGAATATGTGTTAGGCGGTTCGCTCGCAAGCAATGACTCCTCGAAACTACCAACGATTAGCACCAACGGTGGCAACATGCAGTTTCGGTTTCAACGCAGCCAGGCTTCGATTGATGGAGAGACCACGGTAGTGATTGAAGTCAGCAATGATCTTCAAACTTGGAATCTGTCGCCATCACCTTATACTGTTCCCGATACTTTCACTGGGCTGATTTCCTCTGGTGTGATGGTGGAAAAAAATGTCCCCGTATCTGGGATTGACACTGTAACACTGACGTTGCCTGTTACTGGGAAAGCGAAACAATACTTGCGCCTTAAGGTATCTCGGTGAACGCCCCACTAAAGTTCCCAAGGCAATCAATTACCTGAATGTTAAAATTGACCACCCGTCAAAAAAATGGAGTTCATGCCAATGTCTGGAAGATCGTATCAACTTCAAGCGTATGCTGAAACGAAAACAAGGATGGTGATGACACGTGCAGAGTTTTGTAAAATATTGGTTGCAGGTTCATTGATGATTCGTGGCAATGGGTCGGCGGAGGAAAGTGATCGTGATGCTACTCAAGCTGTTGAACATGGCTTGAAAAAGTTAAACGATGTGTTTTGGCTACCCGAGATTGCGAACTGGGTGGATCGCCCTCAGAAAGATTTGCGGGCGGTGTTTGAGGGGAGA
The DNA here is from genome assembly GCA_947460915.1 of Verrucomicrobiia bacterium. Classification (GTDB taxonomy): domain Bacteria; phylum Verrucomicrobiota; class Verrucomicrobiia; order Verrucomicrobiales; family Akkermansiaceae; genus UBA956. The sequence goes on along the minus strand of CANHKJ010000007.1, from coordinate 16,253 downwards.
ATGAATCCACCTTGGTGGTCGTGTGCGAATGTCGTCGAGGGGATGATAGATTGGATGAATCGCACATCAACAACGAGTTACGATGCGCAGATCCGAGAAATTTATGAAGGCAATGTCATTCGTGGTGGCCGATATGAAATGTTGGCCAATTCCATGCAGAAAAATGGCGATTGGAAAGGCCAAGATCAACAGGTGTTAGCTCGTAAGAAAAAAGAGTTGGAAACTCCGAGGGTTAATGCGAGTCAATTTCGCAATGAGTATCTGGATGACTCGGGATGGTGGGCTTTGGCGTGGTTGGCGTTTTATGAACGCACGAAAGAGTCAAAGTATCTCGCTACGACAATCTCGATTCATGAGCATATGGCGTCGGGCTGGCGACAGGATGGTGGCATTTCCTGGGCGCTGGAACCCGATAAACGCGGTGCGAATGCCATTACAAATAGCTTGTTTGTTGTGCTGTCAGCAAGGTTGTATCGTCTAACAAAAAATCAAGATTATCTCAATTGGGCGAAAAAGGCGCTGAATTGGCAAAAGCAAGTGAAACTCTACGATGGATTTGGAATTGTGGATCGTCCTGGGCATCGCGGAGATTATTGGACATACAACCAAGGAGTTTATCTTGGGGGCTTTGAGGCCCTGCATGCAGCTACGGGAGAAATCAAATACCTGAAAGAGGCCGCACTTGTTGTGAAGTCAATGATTGAAAAATCAGGTATTGTAACCAGTGAAAAAATCTTGCTGGAAAAGCTGAGCACAGAAGGGTGGGATGTAGGAATGTTCAAAGGCATTTGCGCCCGATATTGGGGATTGCTCGCACGTTCATTGCGTCGGGCAAAAATCCGCACGGATGTAGCAGTTCAAATCGAAGATGTCTTGTGTGCGAGTCGCAAAGCCGTGCTGGCGTTGCCGCAAAAGCAAGGTCTCTATCCGTTAGAATGGCAGAGTCATTCACGGGCTGAAGTGGTAAATTTTAATACTCATGCTTCAGCGATTTTGCTATTGATGGCATAAACCCTGCAATCGTGACGTATATCCTGCTTTTTCTCTATTCTATTAGAGATTTTATTTCGTATCCACGCTCTCGCAGATGCATTCGCATCTCTATTGGAAACCTGATCCGTAGTTTTGTTTTCAGCTCTGATCAGAATGGTTCGCTGCTGGTTCGTCGGTGGTTTTACTTTTCGGGGATTCGCCAGTGATGATTTATCAGAGGTATCACAATGGCTCAGCATTACCGGGATCTACACAGGCATCGCTTGCTCTCGGACCACTCACACGCGCACACGGTGGAAGCTATCACTCTGTAGCGCTCGATTCTAGCGGGTTGACAACCAGCATTCCTGCATCATTGACCATATTCTACAACTACCCACTCTTGGCGCGGAGATATTGTTAGGTTTGGCCGCAGAGCGGAGGATTATGATGCTTATGGCTACCGAATGGCATCGAATTGATTCTCGTTGCTGCCCTTGCGTGGCAGAATCAGATTCGATTTATAAGACATTCGGTAATGATCACTGAGGTATTGGAAGCTCATGCAAACGGTGATAAAACCCTACAATGAAAATTTCCGATTCCTCCATATGAGTCAAAGTACTTCCTACGCTTGCGGATGGAATCCTAGTGGTATCTTTCTCTAACAAATTTGCACTTATTTGCTCTCGCGACTTGTTCCTTGGATGCTTACGTTGCGGAAGCGACCAATGTCATCGAATGAACCCAGTCCGATTTTTCCCCACGCAAAGGTTTTATCTCGGGCGGTGAGCAGTGGAGTTTTGTCTTGATCAAACCAAACGCCTATGTCGCCAGTTGCGGCGTTACGGATGATTTTCACTTGATGCCAGGTGTCTTTTTTCCATGGAGTGCCAGCATTGCGCCACGTGGTGATCGGACTGCGATCAGCTTTGTTGACGATGTGGATTTGGTGATGTGCGGCATCAGCTTTTTCTCCGAGATGTACGTAGTAAAATTGATCTGCCCCCGTACCTCCAAAGGCGATGCAAAGGTCATTGTTACCCTCGTTGAATGTGTTGAGCTGACATTCGAGGGTGAGTGTGAAACTGCTCCACTCACGTGTAGAAAACCATGCCAAGTTGGTCGGGCTACGGAAGGGAGGCTTGTAGGCGTTTTGCTTGGTCAGTGTCAGAGTGCCGTCGGCATCGTCATTCCATTTCCATGCAGTCGCATCGTCGAACGTCCACTTGGCTTGGTCGGAAAAAAGGTTCATGGGTACCGCGGCCGAGCGTGAACTTGCAACACAGCATGATGGCGGTTCGATAACAGGCGGAACTGTGGCTTGTTGGCTGAAAGAGTTTGAGCCAAGAAACAACAAGCAAGAGGCTGTGAAGTAGAGAGGGGAGCGCATGCGACAAAGAATTTGAAATCAAGGATTCATGCCTTCGCCTTCAGCAGAAATCGTAGGTTTTGGCATGCTTTCATCGGGCAATATTTCGTTGAGCAAGCGCTCGACACCGCTCTTTGCAAGTTCACTTTGTGGATAAATGTTTTGCGCTTTGAGGAACCAAGCCATGGCTGAACCAGTTTGCTTCGGCGTGCGCTTTTCAAATTGCTGTGCACGATCAATGGCCTTTGTGAAGTCGGCAACCTTGGGCGCTAATAGTTCGATTTCACGACCAAGCTTCGGATCATCAGGGAACTTTTCACGAACTTGAGCCAATTGTTCATAAGCGGCATAGTCTTGGCCCATTTTCGAAAACTCATTCGCCTTGCCAATGGAGGCCTCGATGCTGGTGAGGTTGGTGATGATTTGCTTGAACGCCTCAAGGCGTTGCGGATCGTTTTGAATCGCGGGGGCGATGCGATATTGATCAGTGAAAATCTGACGATAGTTGTTCTCAGAAAGAAGACGATCAAAGTCATTTTTCGCAGTCACCAGAGTGCTACCAGCCTCGACGAGTTGATCGAACTCGGCGAGCTTCGGATTTTGCGGCCACACTTCCATGGCTTTTTTGATTTCCTCGCGAGCTTTGTCGATTTCATTGGCCGCGACGTGGGTCTTGGCGGTCATGATGTGCATGTTCGAGACGCGGGTGTAGGTTGCGATGGCGGCATCTGCTTTGTTGCCATTAAAGTCACTGGCCATGGTTTTCATGTTGGCAGTGATTTTTTCGGCAGTGGTGTAGTCTTTGGCATCGATGGCAGCGAGAAGCTTGTAGGACTCGCGCACAAATTCTAACACCTTACGCTTGCGATCGCGCGGCAGGGTACGGATGCCTGGCATGAACTCGCCTACGGCATAGGCTTCGGACAAGCGCTTTGCTGCGGACTCAAGTTCGCCTTTGTCGGCAAGGAAATTGAAGGCCTCCACACCTTTGTCGCAGTCGCGAATGAACTCGGACGAGAAGGAATCGAGACTCGCTACGGTTGGGCTGAAACCGACGGATTCGTTGAAGAGCTTGGAAGTATCTGAGTTTTTGTCGAGATACAACTTGCTCTCACCATCGGTCCAGATTTGATTGTAAAATCGCGATGCCATGAGCACGTGCTGGAAGCGGCGTTGCATGAAAAACTGCATCATCAAAGCTTGATATTGAATCTTCGCTTGGACGATTTGCACTTCTCCCTTGAGCTCGTTTTTCTTTTTCATCGCCTCAATTTCCAAAATGCGGCGTTGCATATCGGCGTAGCGCAACGATTGCACACCGCGTCCGGGATCTGTAGCAGCCCCAGCGCGTGTACCAGGCCCGCCTTGCTGCTGCTGTCCGTTTTGTCCGCCACCACCGCCTTGTTGAGCTTGGCCGCCCGCTTGGTTTTGTCGTCCACCGCCACCAGTTGTCTCGCCGGTTTGGTTCAGAGTAGGGTCTTTTTCATTCGCTGCTTTCCAGTCAGCCTCACGAATGACACGCTGTTTTTCGTCCTCTAAGGATGCCATCAGTTTTTTGGCACCTTCGACGTTCTTTTTGGAAACCATGGCGACGTAGACCGCTTGGGAGAGGGAATCGCAAAGCTTGGCATCACCAGGATACTGTGAGGCTTTGGGCAAGAGCTTGAATGCCTCGTAAAGTTGCGGCCCCTTGGGGTTATGCGGAGATACCAAGGCGAGAATTTCATCAATGGTCTCGCGGTATTCCACAGCGGCAGCTGAGTCGTCTTCTGGCTCATTGAGGTAGCGCTCGAAGCGAGCTGCGAAGAGACGATTGTCAGCTATGGCGAAATTTCTCCCATTAAATGTCACGGTTTCCGCGGAGGGATCGATGAATGGCACCTCATTCCCCACCAGCGGTGCAGCTTTCTCCTGAGGTGGGCGGTTGATAGTGGTGTTGTTGTTCTGCGGCGCTTGGTTGCCACCTGCTGTGGGTGGAGGTGTGTAGACTTGAGCCAAGCAAGGCAAGCAAAGGGCGCAGAGAAGAAGGTTTTTTTTCATAAGAACTTGGACGTATGAGGGTTCGGGAAATTATTGGCGAGCGATTTCGGTTGCTACAGGTACGCCGCCTTCGCGGAATTTGACTTTAAATGTGAGTTTTTGAAGTCGTTCAATGTTCACGCCATCGAATGAAGAAGGGATTTCAATGCCGATCAAATCTTTGCTATCGTCAACAAGTAACGAGACAAGTTGGCCATTGTCGCGCGGCCAGCGTTGATCGACAGTTCCTGAGACAATGTATTCATTGCCGCGCAGAGAATTTCCATTCTCAAGAAATTCTTGCATTGAGAGCGGCGTGCCGCCTTTGATCTTATCGGACTTTCCGCCGAGAAGGAATTTTGCGCCGACGAGGGCGATGATGACGAAGGCCGCGATGCCGATGATCGCGGTGATATTGGGTCCTGAGCTAGCGCGTCTTGCCATATGATGTTTCTATCAGTAGAATGTTGGGTTGTGGAGGAAAAAATCAATTATTCCCATTGGTGGCGTTTGGCACCGAACCAAGAAATGAGCAGACCTACGACGATGTGCAGGCCCAAAAGATAGAAGCACATTTGCTGTGGCGTGATACTGGTGGAAATCACCGACTTTACGGCGAGATTGCGAGTCGTTGCCAAGGCTTCTACGGAACCAGACCAAGCCCAATAAGCGGAAATGAAAGGTCGGGTGATTACCTCGATTTTTTCAGGTAGTGCCAGCACGGCTCCTGATAAAGGCAATTGGAAACCGACGAGGTAGATCGACAGCAGCGATGCCTGTTCCGCCGTTTTCATCATCGCGGAAATACCTAGGCAAACCGCCGTCATTGCGCCATTGCAGAGCAGAAGGAATACGGCGTGCTGACCGAAGGACCCATCGAAGGGTGAGAAAATGTTCACAAAGACCGCCATCCATAGCGACTGCGCAACAACGAGGCAGGATAAAAACGCGACCTTGCTGGCGAGGTAGGCAGTGGGGCTGAGACCGCCGAATTTCTCCTTCTCGTAAATCAAGCGCTCTCCCGCGATCTCACGAGCCGAGTTATTGGAACCCATCAAGCCAAGCAGCACCACTTGAAACATGATGATTCCCGATAGCGCCGAACCAGCTTTCATAGTATCTTGGCGCACACTTTGTTGCTCCGCTAGCTCCGCCATTACATCGTTTTGACGCATGTCCGAGAGCGAACGGATCGGCACATTGGCTTTGTCGCTGAATAAGGACACCAACACAGGGAAACACAACATGATTGCCAATTGCAAAAACACTTGGCCGCGATCGCGGAAAAAGATCCGCCAACGCCGTGAGAGCAAGGTCGCGAATTGACTCACCACACCTGGCGTGCGCACAGCGTCATCTTGTTGCTTCTCAGGATTTTCTGGATCATCATCAACTACGACCTTCGCCTCAGGAATGTGCAGTTCGCCATCGCGGATGTTTTTGGCGCGAAGTTTTTCGATTTTTTCGTAGTAGGCCTCACGATGTTTTGCCCATGATGATTGCCAACGATCCGAAGCTTGTGTCGCAAGGCGCGGATAGACTTCCTCTGTATCCTTGACCGAAAAATAATGCGTCAGCATGTCTGGTGGACCGTGGAATGCTACGCGTCCCTCATGCAATACGAGAATGGAGTCGTATAATTCCAAATGCGCCAGAGAGTGCGTCACCGAGAGAACGATGCGGCCCTCCTTGCGCGATAGCTCATGCAGCAGCTTGACAATCTCACGCTCCGAGCGCGGATCGAGTCCAGATGTGACTTCATCGCAGAGCAAAATTTTCGGATCGCTGACCAATTCCATCGCCAGACCAAGTCGACGCTTTTGTCCGCCGGAAAGAACTTTCACGGGACGATCTGCGATGGCTGCCAATCCTGTTTCTTCAAGGGCGCGATCAATGCGTGCATCGAGATCGGCAGAACCTGTGGTGCGCACACGCAGGCGCGTGGCAGCCTCGATTGATTCATCGACAGTCAGCGGATCATAGGCGATGGAAAACTGGGGCACGTAGCCGATTTCTGAGGGCTCGAAGTCATGGCCATCAGATAAGCTCTTGCCGTTCCACAACAGCGTGCCTGCACTCTCGGCATTCAAGCCCGCGATGGTTTTGAGCAGGGTGGTTTTTCCGCATCCAGACGGACCTACGATGGCCATAAAATGCCCCCGAGGCACGCGGATCGAGACGTGATCGACAAGGTTGACCTCGTCGCCGTCTTTTTCGATGGAAAAACAAACTTCCTGTAATTCAAGCATAACTCTTCAAACGCACCAAAACAGAAAACTCTTTCGCTGGCGAGGCGGATTTTTGGGATTTTTTCGGCATGGAGTGAGTGTTGCTCAAAGAATTGATCGCCCCGATGAAACGGATTTGTCTGATCGGGTGTATAAAAAAGTAGCTTGTGAAGCTCAATCTAGTTTACGCTTGGGGCCTGGTGGTTGTGGTGCAGCTCCAGGGGTGGGTGCGGGCGGTTGTTCAAGACGGTTGACTTCGAAGTCTAATGGTTCTTGGTATGCGTTACCGCCGTCGATTTCCCAACCGCAGGGAATGTTGAGGCTGTCGGCGATTTCGCGGGCCTTGAGATAAGTGGGAAAACTGTTAGGGTTAACCTTGAAAATTACGACACAACGCGGAGTTTGTTTGATGTAGTTGCATATGTTGTGGAAGCGGCCGCGCGGCTGCTCGCAGTCCGCTAGGGTGGCATCGCCTTTGGCCGCATCAAAAGTGATGCGCATGTTGAGTCGCGTCCACGGTTTATTGTGAGGCACGCTGATGGTCTGATTGCGCACTTTGAGATTTTTCGCAGCGAAAAGTTGCACAGTTTTTTCCTGATCGTAGATTTTGATATCTGCCTTCTTGGGAATTTTGCGGAGTTCGCGAAAAAGGGCGCGCTCGTTGCTCTTGAACTCGCCCATGATCATTTTTTTTGCCTGTGGCGGATCGACTAGATGGATCTGATCATTGACAGTGTAAATGTAGAAAAGTACTGCTGATTCGGGAATGTCGCGACTGTTCGGAATTTTGACGACCGTGGCTTGGGGAGCTTTGGGTATCGGAGTTTCATCAAGCAAGGCCTTGATGCGATTGATTTCAGTGAGAATCGCATCTGTCTTTTTTCGCTCGTCGGCTTCGGTTTTTTTCTCGGCCTCAACTTTTTTCTGCAAGGCTCCCAGTTCCATTAATGCAGTTTTGTTTTCCTTGATCGAGTTTTCTAACAAAGAGAGATCAGCCTCGATTTTGCCCAATTCTTGCGGTGTTGGTTCGGGCGCTTTGAGGAGATCTTCTTGTTTTTTGATTTGATCGATGAGTTGTTGTTTCTCTTGCTTGGCCAGTTGTACCTCTTCCACGGTAGCGGGCTTGAGGTCGTTGAGGAGTTTTTCTACAGCTTGCTCGACGTCCATTTGCAGCAGGATCAGGATGACGATGAGCACGGCGACGACGTTGGTCAACGCGTCCATGAGTGAGTCCATGCTCACACCTTGTTCGTCGGATGATTTTTTGCGGGCCATGATGCGGGAAAAGTATGGGCTTATTTGCGAAGGAAAAGAGACAGATCGATTTCGCCTTGGGTTGGAACCGGGAGCTTGCCGATGCGAAGGTTGTATTTGGTCTCGGCATAGCCGCCAGCGGTGCGGAAGGTACCGTGACCATCAGCACGCATCAGGAAGAGAACGAGATGTTCACGTGCAGATTTGGTTTCGTTAAAAATGCTAGCCAGCGTGCTATCGGTCTGAATGGTAGCCGCAGAGACAGGCGTTTTTTTGCCTGATTTGTCGAGGATGACCAGACCATTGGCATTGCACTCGATGAAAACCACTTGGGTATTGGCGGAAATGCCGGAGCCCGCTGGGTTGATGCGAACGGGTTGCGGTTTGGTATCCGGCTTGATCTTGCGCTTTTCGAGTTCGGCTTTGAGCTCGGCGAGTTGTCTCTCTAACGAAGGTCGTTCTTTTTTGAACGCAGCAATTTGATCGAGAAGTTGCTCTAACATTTTTTGTAAGGCTGCATCGGACTGTGTCGGTGGGGCTTTGCTGTCGGCGAGTTGTTTGCGCAAAATGATGCGCTTGTTTTCTAGCTCACTGAGTTCGACCAGAGCCGCATTGCGTTCCTTGAGAACCGCTTTGGTTTTCTCTAACTCCGCTTGTTGTTTTTTGATGTCAGCCCGCAGTTGCTGGTGCTCTTGAGCGCGCGCCAGTTCTTGTGGATCACGATTGTTTTGCTCCTGCGCCTTGATGTCGGTAATGATCTTGATCATCATCGTCAAAATGCCGATCAAGCACGCGAGGATGCTCAAGAAGGGGAACAGGGAGACCCCGGCACCGGCAGCACTGGAATTGCGACGTGACATAGGTATGAGTGGCGGAAAAAAGCGGACGGATTAGCGCGAGAAGAAGCCTTTTTTCTTAATAGTGATGGTTTCGCCGCCGAGTTGCTTGAGTGTCTCATTGAGCGATTCCACGCCTTTGCTGAGCGAGGCGAAATACTCGTTGAGCTGCTTAGCGGGCTGCACCATGGCATCGCGTGTCTCGGAGGTGAGTTTGTCTATGGAGTGTTGGAAGGTCCCCTCGACCTTGGTCTGATGCGCATCGAGTCGCGTTTTCAGAGTTGCGCCTGCGTCACGTAAGATCGTGGAGGCGTCTTGGAGTTTCACCAAGAAGACTTCGTGAGCGCGAGAAAGCGAGGCAGCAAAGGCGGGAATGTTTTCAGCTTGCGAGAGCAAGAGGTCATCGGTGGCACTTTGTGAGTCGTTGAGTTTGGGCAGAAGTTTCTCTGAGCAAAAGGCATCGATCTCGGTGAGCATTTCCTCTTCCTCCTTCTGCATAATCGCCATCGGGAATGACATAATCATCGAGAGAATCAGTCCGAGCAAGGTCGTATCAAATGCCACACCAAGACCACCGGTGAGGTTGTTGATCGAGGCCTTGAGCGCTTCAGGGTCTGTTGAGCCCGCAGAGAGTGAACTTACCGCAACGGACAAACCTTGCACAGTACCGATGAAACCGAGGATCGGAATGGCCCAGAGGAACACTTTAAGAAGTGTGTAGGAGCCGCTGATTCGATTGGCATCAATGTCCGACTGCGAGCTGAGGAACGTGGATACCTCGCCGTTATTGTTGCGTTTTTCGAAAAGCTCTAGTCCCTTGCGGATGCGATTGACCATGAGGCTATCGCGCAGGCGATTAGGGAGCTTATAGATGTGATCGATGAAACCACTGACGGTGTGGGAAGTGATTTCGCTACCGAGCTTGGCGGGGACGATGTCGAGCAACATCGCACGACGCTGCCGCTGCGTTTTTTTCCATTTCATCGCGAGGATCACAAAGCCCCAGATGAAAAATAAGACTTCAGCGTAGTTGACCCAGCCGCGTTGCAAGAAGATGTCCGACATGTATTTCCCTTTGAAAGGAAGCATGGCGAGTAAGAACAGAGTCGTGATCACTACGCCACCGGCAAGGCTAACGAAAAAGTTGACGTTCGCGTGGTCTTCTTCGTGCCAACCTCCGCGTTGGCCTTGTGGTGCGCTGGTGTTTGCGGCAGCTGCATTGGTTTTGTTCGCGGCAGCGGGGAGCGCGGGGATTTGAAACTTGCCGTTACAGCCGGGGCAGGAGACGATTTTTCCGGCGTGTTCTTCTTCAGCAGTCATGCTGAGTTGGCAGTGTGGGCATTGGAATTCCATGGGTCGTTTGGTGTGAGATCGTTGATGGAGCACTGTGGTACGTCCGCTCGCGCGGAAATCTGTCGCACAACGATGGAAATGACATGAAACGAGTCCTAGTCAAGCGGATATCCTGACAGGTTTAGTTGACTTGGCTGCGTTTTTGTTAGATTAGCAATGATTCTAATCATGCTACCACTGCTTTGCGCTCTTTGATGAAAATCCACGAGGCGAGTAGCAAAACGAGCAACAGGATGATCCAGTAGTGATAAAAGGGATCACCGATGCTGTGGGCTTGCACGGCATTAATTTGCGCATTGGCAAGTTGGTTTTCGCTGGCGCAATGACTGAAATCGGCCTCGCGGGTATCTGCAAAGTAGGTGGCGCTGGTGACGAGGATTTCCTCGCCTTGGCGGACTTGGTAAAATCCTGGTTGCTCGGGTGCGAAGAGTGGTTGGTTTGGGTCGATTGATTGGCTCGCTAGCGTTTTGCCTTGGGCGTCGAGTTGATCAAGAAATAACGGAGCAATGTTGGGTTTGATTGCGATGTTGATCGGTTGGGCGCATTCCCAATTTTCTTGCGACTTGGCAACTTTTTTGGTGCGAATTTGCTCGGCGAAGCGCAGTAAGCAAACGATCAACGCGGGCTGGGTGTCGATGTTGGAGAGGCGCGGATCGAAGTTAAAAAGCAATTGTTGGCTCGCTGGCACAGTCGCCGTCGCTGGGGTGCTGCGCAGCAGGATCAGTGGTCGCTCGGCTTGTCTCAGGAGCACTTCATCGGAGGGGCGGATTTCGAGAGAAATGGTTTCACGAATGAGCAAGGCTTGCCAGTTGATGCCATTCATCAGCGGGTGCTGGGTGGCGATGATGCCGCCGGCGAGATACTGACCGCCTTGCGTGGCATCGTTGGAGAAAATGACTGCATTGCCCTCGGGAAGCACGGGGTCGAGCGGATCATAGGAGACAAGAGACAAATCGGCTGCTTGTGTGCCTACAGGTTGCATGTTTTCGATCGAGCGGAGGATTTTTTTGCCCAAGGCTTCGAGTGGCGCGGCGGTAGAAAGAAACAATTGCTTGGGAGCGGGCCGCACGAGATGAAGTGTATCGTCGAGTGGGAACTGATCAGCCGAAAGGATCAGCTTGATGCGTTCAGATTTGCTGGGGAAATTCGCTTGCAGGGTAAGCAAAGAACGCGGTTCGAGGGTGATTGATTTTGGTGGGCTGAGCTGGCCGTTTCCGGAATCGATCTGCCAGGTGCGGGTGATTTCCTTGTCCGAATAATTCTGCAGTGTTGCGCGCCAGAGTAGGCTGCCTTCTTTTTCTTCGAATGTGACTCCAGTGAAGCCGCAGTTGTCGATTTTTTCACCTGCGGCTAAAAGGCGCGCGTCAAATGGAAGGACCTCGACAGGAGTATCGGTCACGAACAACACAATGCCATCGCGCGAGACTAACGAACGAGCCAAACGCAGGGCGAGGGTGGGATCGGTGAGTGGCGTCAATGGCTGCCATGCTTTGAGTGCCGCGAGAAGTTCTTCGGTGTTCTTGCCAGCGTAGATTCGTGGTTTTCCGGGTATGGATTCAAGCACAGTATATTCGACCTCAGTGGCGAAGCCTTTGAGCGGAGGCAGTTGCTCGGTGAGGGAGGTGATGATGAGTTCTTTGGAAACCGACATCGACGCTGAGGAGTCGAGCACGATGGCAATGCGCTGGGTGCTACGGGCCATCGGGAATTGTGGTTCGGTCATCAGCCAGGTGATGAGAAGAACGGCGAGAAGCTGCATCCACAGCGGAATGGAATTGGTGAGCCGATCGAAGTTGCGTCCTGTATTGGCTTCGCGATGCGTTTTTTCTAACAGAAATAAGGTGGAGATCGGAAAAGATTGGGCTTTGCGTTGAAGGAAATGGATCAGCAGGATCGCAGGAATCCCGATGAGGGCCCAGAGTCCGGCTGGATTGGCAAAGCTTGGCATGGCAAAGAATTACGAGATTAGGCACGGGATGGCGAGTGGAAAAATGTTGTCGAAGCACTTGGATTAAACGCAAAGGTCTCTAAGACGCTAAGTTTTTGAAGTTTGAAATGGACAAGATATGATGAAAAAAAACTTTGCGCCTTGGCGAACTTAGCGACCTTTGCGTTTGATCTAACTTTTACGATCTTTAAGTTCATTCATTTTTGTGTTGAAAAGATAGCGTGCGACAGCGGTATTTTGTGCTGGGTGGTTGTCAGTGATCATCAGACGTGCTATAGTGACACCACAATGCGACGCAGTCCTTGGCAAATGGTTTTTAGCTGGCTCCCTCAACCGGCTTCCGCAGTGAAAAAGCGTTTGGCTGAGCAGATGCAGGACGAGGTGCTTACGATTTGGTGTCGTGAAACGGCGTCGGCTTTGGGCTTGCCCGAGTTGGCACGACGGGTGGAAGTTTCTTGGAATAGCCGCATGCAGACGACGGCGGGCCGTGCGTGGTGGCCAGCGCGATTGATCGAGCTGAATCCGAAAATTGAAAACATCGATCCTGAACAAAAGTGGCGCACTCTGCGGCATGAGTTAGCGCATTTGATTGCGTATGAACGAGCTGGAAGGAAGCGAATCGAGGCTCACGGCGCAGAGTGGCGTCAAGCTTGTGCGGATCTTGGAATTCCAGGTGAATCAGTGTTTCATCAACTCCCACTGAAACGCCGCAAAATTCAACCCAAGTATCTCTACGGTTGCCCAAACTGCCGCAGTCAGTTCAAACGCGTCAAAAAAATCACCAAGCCGATGGCCTGCTATCCTTGTTGCAAAAAGTACAACGAGGGCAGATACGATGGGCGTTTTCGGCTGATCGAAATCAAATCAAGTCAATAAAGAGAAGGGATTTGCAATCCCTTAGCAGAGCCACCGTTAGACTCGGGCACCTTTTTTCAATCAAGCACGTTCCCATTTCCGCAAAATCCGCCAGCAAGCGAGTAGGGGAATCATTCCGAAAATGCCGAAACTGCAATCGATCAAACGCCAGCCAAGAGGGATGTCACGAATGGCTCCGCAAATCATCGCGAGTGGAATCACGGCCATGCAGCAAAACATGCCACATTGGAGAATCCAACGGCTTTGCTTCGGGTCTCGCATGGGACCAAGGAAAAAAACCGCAAGCATTAGGTGACCGAAGGCGAGCCAGTCCGTCCCATAAGCAAGCCATGGGTAATGGAGATTGGTGTCAATTAATCCATTGCGCACGCGCAAGAGCCATTGACCCATTTCGCCCCACGGATTTGCTTGGGCGGAGATTCCGAGAAACTGGCAGAGCCAGATGAGCTCGGTTTCTAGCGGAAATGCGGTGATGCCACTTCCCACCAAGCCGAAGATAAAAAAGCCGATCCAGATCCGAAAGCGGCGAATCAATTTTGCATCTTCAGGCATGAAAGCAGATTTAGTATTTCAAGATCGAGTGAATCGGGCAGGAGGGCATTTTGGCGCGGCCTGCTAGGTCTTCGAGTTCGATGAAAAAGCTGGCGCCGACCAAAGTCGCTCCGAGTGAAGTGATCAATTTGGCTGCTGCAGCGGCAGTACCTCCGGTGGCGAGCAGATCATCCACGAGTAGGACTTTTTCTCCGGGCAAAACAGCGTCTTCGTGCAGTTCGATGACGTTTTCGCCGTATTCGAGTGAGTAGGCGAGGCCACGGGTTTTCCATGGGAGTTTGCCGGCTTTGCGCACGGGCACGAAGCCTACTCCGAGACGATCAGCGACAGCTGCGGCGAAAATGAATCCGCGTGCATCGATGCCTACGACTTTGTCGATCACCTGATCACCTGCGGTGTTGCACAACAGCGTGATGCAATCGCGAAACAACTTCCCATCGGCGAGAACCGGCGTGATGTCTTTGAAGAGGATTCCTTCTTTCGGGAAATCAGGAATGTCACGGACGGCGGCGCGGAGATGATCAGAGGAGGGCATGTGCGGTTACGGTTTGCTTTCGATCAGTGCGTAGGCGTTGTGATTGTGGATGGACTCGAAGTTTTCGGCTTCGACGCGATACCATGTGATTGTTTCGTGGCTGTTGCTTCGCGAGGCGATGTTGCGGACAAGATCTTCGACAAAAACGGGATTGTCGTAGGCTTTTTCGGTCACGTATTTTTCATCGGGACGTTTTAGCAAGCTGTAGAGTTCGCAACTGGCGGAGCGCTCGACGAGGGCGATGAGGTCCTCGATCCAGATCGGCTTGGTAGAGCGGATCGAGTAGGTGACAAGACCGCGTTGGTTGTGAGCACCGCGGTCACTGATCGCCTTGGAGCAAGGGCACAATGTAGCGACGGGAACAAAAGTGGTGAGAATAAAATCGGAACTGCCATCGCGATGGTATTCGATCTCGAAGCGTACTTCGAAGTCGACTAGACCCTCGCCACCGCTGACGGGTGCAGCCTTTTTCATGAAAAACGGAAACTGGAAAGTGACGTGAGCGCGTTGGGCATCGAGGCGCTTGAGCAGCTCTTTGGGAATGGCATTGATAGTATGGACATCGAGGCAAGCGCCGTGGGCATTGAGCACTTCGACGAAGCGACTCATGTGCGTGCCTTTGTAGTGTTGAGGTAAATCAACGGCGAGTGAAACGGTGGCTACTGTTTTTTGCGTGCCGCCGGATTTTTCCCGAACTTCTACGGGAAAGCGCAGATTTTTTACGCCGACGCGGTCGATGGGAATGTTGCGGTCGTCTTTTTCGTTTTGAGTGTCGGTGAGTTCTTGCATGGAAGTGTCAGGCCGGAGAAAAGGAAATAAGGTAAATTGGGAAAAAAGGAAAAGGGCCTGCCCGGCGTTAGACGGACAAGCCCTGTAAAGCAATCGAGCGGATGCTTATGGTGCGAGGTTCAGAGCGCGAGCGCGCTTGATCTCACGAGTGATCTTGCGATGCACTTTGGCGGGCACTCCGGTAACGCGGCGAGGAAGAATCTTGCCGGTGGTGGAGGTGAATTTGGCCAAAAGATCGGGGTTGGTGTGATCGATTTTGTCAACAGGGATGTCCTGGCGACGACGGGTCATGCGACGGTTCGCTTTACGGAAAGCAATGCGACGCTCGACAGTTTTCGGTTCGGTTTCTTGCATATACGGTAGTGTTAGCGGAGTTCGCGATGAAGAGTTCTGCGCTTAAGGAATGGATTGAATTTCACCTTTTCGAGACGACCCGGAGTACGGAGACTCTTTTTGTTGCGGGTGGTCACGTAGCGGGAAGTAGGTTTACCTTCCGCTTTCGCTTCGGTGCATTCGAGGATGATGATGTCGCGTGGCATGGCTTGGTGTGATGGGAGGGGGAAAATAGGTTAATCTTCGTCTTCGTCAAGCGAAATCGTGTCAGAATCTTCATCATCGTCAAAAATTCCTCCGCCGGAGAAGCCGACGCTACCGCTGGGGCGGAATTTTTTGGTGCCGTATTCCTTTTCCCACTGGGCTTGGCACTCAACAGTGAGGCGAGCGAAGGGGATGGCTTCGAGGCGAGCGATGGGAATGCGTTTTCCTGACATTTCGCAAATGCCATAGGTGTGTTTTTTGATGCGCAGCAGGGCTTCTTCGATTTCGTAGAGGGCATCTTGGTCTTTGGCGAGCACGCTAAGGGCGAAGTCTCGGTCGTAAGCATCAGAGCCTGCATCACCTTGGTGCATGCCGCTGCCGGATGCATCTGAGCCTTCTGGTGAACTGCGGATGGCCTCGCGTGCGGAGCCAGTCATGGCATCGACGATGTCATCGCGGAGGTCGAGCAAACGTTGCTTTTGCTTCTCGGCAAAAGCGATAAACTTGGGATCGGTAATCGGTTCGACGACGATGGTAGGAGTCTCAGCGATGGGGGTGAATTTTTTGGTAGGCGGGACGAAGACTTTTTTCGGCTTCGCGGCAACTACGGGCGCTGGTGTCGGCGCGGCTTTGACCGAGGCGGCTGCCTTTTTCACGGCAACAGGCGCAGGAGCGGGCTTGGAGGGAGCTTTCGTAATAGCTTTGTCAGGTGCTTTAGCTGCTGGCTTGGCAGGTTTAGCTGCGGGCTTGACAGGTTTAGCTGCGGGCTTGACAGGTTTAGCTGCGGGCTTGGTAAGTTTAGCTGCTGGCTTGGCAGGTTTAGCTGCGGGCTTGGCAGGTTTAGCTGCCGGCTTGGTAAGTTTAGCTGCTGGCTTGGTAAGTTTAGCTGCTGGCTTGGCAGGTTTAGCTGCTGGCTTGGCAGGTTTGGCTGCTGGCTTGGCAGGTTTGGCTGCTGGCTTGGCAGGTTTGGCTGCTGGCTTGG
>CANHKJ010000006.1 GCA_947460915.1 Verrucomicrobiia bacterium | reverse complement strand
TAGGTCCAATTGGTCATTTCCGAAGTGGCTCCAGGCATTGTAGCCGCGCTGGCGGAGTGTGCTGGCGAGCTCGCGGGTGGAGCCGTGGATGGTGATGATTTTTTTTGGTTGCACGAGGGCGGCAGTTTCGAGGAGATCTGGGAAATCGGCGTGGTCGGAGAGAGGAATCGCATCATCGGTGCCATATCGGAATTTGGCCGAGGCATTGAGGGCCCAGCCTGTCATCATGCAGCTACGGCGATGGGGGATGGAAAAAAATTCCGGCTGCTTGAGGATTTGAGGCGGTGCGATCAATGTGGTGCCGAGTGGGATTTTTCCTTCCCACAACTGGGGCTCGGGCAGTGTGCAGCCAGCCTCACGGCATGCTTGGGTCATTTCGCACACCGTTTTGCTAGAGACAAACGGAAGATGATGGGCGGCGAGTATAGCGGCAATTTCTTGGGCTTTGCCTAGGGAATAGCCTAACAGAACAGGGGTTGCGTGATCGGCGATGGCATTATGGATGAAGCGCAAAATGGATTTTTCAATATCGGCGGCAGGTGGTAGCACGTAGTGTGGCAGGCCGAAAGTGCTTTCCATGATGAGGGTATCGGCTTGGAGCCACGAGGCGGGCTCAGCGGCGCGGGAGGGACGAAGCTTGTAGTCGCCAGTGTAGAGTAGGCTGGCTTGACTGCGCAGACTGCGGACGTGAAGCATGGCCGAGCCAGGGATGTGGCCTGCGGGTAGTAAGGTGATACAGTGATCGTTCCACGTGATAGGCTCGTGAAAGTGCTGAATGGTGAGTCGATCACGAGCGATGCGGTAGCGACGTTGCAAGAGATGTGCGGTGACGGGGCTACAGAGGATCCGTTGGTGGCGGGCGACGTGGTCCGAGTGGGCGTGGGAAATGAAGGAAAAGGATTTGGCGCGTGGGGCATCAAGCCAGAGATCGAGCGCGGGTAGGTGTAGGCCGTGCCTTGGGTGAATCTCAGGGTTGATTTGAATTTCTGGAAGCTGGGACACGCGTGGCGATTATTCGATTTTTTGTTCGAGTTGTCGAAGGTAATCGGCCTTGAGTTGGCTGCTAAGAGTCAGCTTGGTATGACGCTCGGGGGTTTTTTGATCAATGGTCTGGCGCATTTCGATCATCTCGGCTTCGGCTTTTTGCAAAGCGCTGCTTGCGGAGCTGAGAGATTGCTGTTTGGCCTTGATGTCGACTTCCAGCAGTTTGATGATGGTTTGATCTGGTGTGGTTGCCGATTGGGCATCGTGGAGTTTTTGAGCGAGTTCGGCAAGGGCTTGTCGCTGTGCGTTGAGCTCGGTAGCGGCCTCGTTGATGCGTTTGGCGGCATCGGCAAAAGTTGCTGTTTGATCTTCGAATTCTTGGTGCAGAGTGGTAGCCACGGCATTTTCGCTGAGGGCCTTGGTATTGATGGACGCGGCAGTCCAATGATTGCGTGCTTGTTTCAGTCGTATTGGCTCTGTTTGTTTGGCTTGAAAATGAGCTTGGGCATCGGCGTGTGCTTTTTCGAGCGCGGCAAGGGAGTCTTGCTTACCCTTGAGATCGGCCTCGGCGGGGGCGACCTTGGCTTGGGCATCGGCTACCGCTTTGGTAGCGGGTGCTAGCGCATTGTTTAGGTCTTGCTCTTCTTTCGTGAGTGCGGCGACGGCGGCATCAAGCGCGGTTAGGCCTTGGGTGATGGCGTTGAGCTTGCCTTCGGCATCGGTTAATGCGGCCTGTGTGGTGGCGATGACGGCTCCGTCGCCCGCACCTTGTGCGGTGGCGAGTGCAGTGCGCGATTGCTCGACGAGCGCGAGCGCGGGAGCATGGGTGGGACGCAGGGTCTCGGCCTCAGTTTTTTTCGCTGCGAGAGCCTGGCGACTGGCTTCGAGCTTGGCCTTGATCTCGTTTTCTTGCTGCAAGAGCGGGCCGACGGCATCTTTGATTTGTTGCAAGGCTGCGGTGGCTGCGGTGAGGATATTCTTATGCTCTTCGAGCTTGGCTGCAGCGTCTGCTGCGCCTTTTTGCGCAACGGTTAATGACTCGGGATGAGCTGTGAGAGCCTGATCAATTTGTGCAATCCTCGTGGCGATGGCGGGCGGGTTGTTTTGTAAGGTGGCTATGAGAGCGCCGTTGTCGCATTGAAATACATGGACAAGGCCGTTGATGTCGCCGACAAATGCGCGCTTGCCTTCGGCATCCACGGCAATGGCGGTGGGGAGTGCGGGGACAGCGACAAAATCGCGAAGATGGTTGAAATCAGGTTTCCAAATTTTCGCCTTAAGATCGCGACCTGCGGTGACAAAGTGGCCATCGCGGGTCCAGTCGAAGCCGACAACGCCGCCACCATGGGCGTCGATTTTTTTGATTTCGGTGCCGCCATTCATTTCCCACATGCGCACCGTGCCGTCCTCGGACGATGAGCCAAGGATGTTGCTGTCATTGCGATATGCGGTGTGAGTGATAGCGGCTTGGTGGGCGCGCAGGGCATGAAATTCACCACCAGTATCAGCTTCCCAGACCAGCACTCCGCCATTGCGATCTCCGGTGGCGAGGAGAATGCCATCGGGCGAGATATCGAGCGAGGTAACCCAATCGGTGTGTTTTTTGATCGATTTTTGAAGTTCAGTGGTCTGAGTATTCCATAACTTGACTAGTTTCGATGAAGAACCTGTTGCGACGACATCAAATCCAGGTCGAATATCGGCGCAGAGCACGCTATCAAATTCTTTGGCGGCAGTGAGGATGCGCGCGCCAGTGGTGACATCGAAGGTTACGGTTGTACCCGATTTTCCAGCAATGCCTCCGCCGACGATCAAGTAGCGTGAATCGGGGGTGAAGGCGAGCGAGGTGGGCTCTCCTTCGGGGAAGGGAAGAACGCCGATGAGTTCGAGGGATTCGCTGTGATAGAGGCAGACTTGGCGCAGGGAGGTTACGGCGATCATCGGAGCCCAAGGAGCTGCAGCGATCGAATGAACGGAGGCGCCACGATTCGCAACGATGGGGGGCTCCAGCAAAACATGTAATGGCAAGGGAGGCGGGCCTTCAGGTTTGGCGCCCGGAGCGCTGCTCATGGAGGCGTTGAATTGTGGCTTGCTCGGTTTGCGTGCTGCAGAATTTTTGTTTTCGAGAAGTCCGCCCTCGATCCAAGCCTTGAGGGTGGCGATTTGTGCGGGGCTGATAGGGTCACCCTCGGGCGGCATTTTGAGCTCACCGGTGCGCATGACGCTTGTTAGTAGGGACGATGAGGTATCTCCCGGTTCGGCAATTTTCCCACCGGAGCCGCCCTTCATGGTATTGCCAAAGGAGGAAAGATCGAGGCCGCCCTTGGCTTTGTCAGGGTTGTGACAGTTCATGCATGCTTGCTCAAAGATCGGGAAAACGTGATCGTCGTAGGTGATTTTTTCAGCAGCGATGAGAGGTGATATGGCGGAGGCCGCAGCTAGGGTAACGGTCAAGCAGATCGGCGACCGATGGCTCAGCGGGCGTCGATTTTTCGGGCTGAAAAAGTTCGTGTTCAAACAGGGATCGTTACGCTCGGGGTGGATACGATCTTTCGGTATAAAGAAAAAAACCTGCACGTGGTGAGCGTGCAGGTTTGGAAATAGGTTTTGAAAGGGGAAATTACCAGGACTTGACGTCGTCTTTGGTGGCAGGCAAGCGGTCGGCGCCGTGGGAGTAAACTACGCAACGAGCACCGCGGACGATGTCAGGATCGGCGCCTTGTTTGATGGGGTTTTGAATTTCTTCATCGTAGTCAGAGTCGAAGACGATGTAGATAGCTTCACCGAAGGCGTCATTCATGGCGCTGACGGTATTTTGTTGAGAATATACGATGCCGGGCTTGCGGCCGATGGCCTGTTTGGCTTCGAGGAACTTGATGTTGCGAACGTTGAGTTGGGTTGAGGATTCTTGTTCTTTACCAAGAAGAACGGTAAGGAGATTGGTGCCGGCAACGTCTTGCGTATTGAGCGGGGTGTCGCTGGGGTCAGTGATCGGCAAGGAGCCGTATTCATCGTAATAGTTGTTGACAGCGAGCGCAAGGTTGGTGACGAGGTTCTGCGTTTGAACGGTTTTGGAGCGTTTCATGGCAGCCTGAACGCCTGCGAATCCGAGGGCGGCGAGGACCATGATGATGGAGATGACGATGAGCAACTCGACGAGAGTGAAGCCCTTGGTGCGACGAATGTTGTGGTTTTTCATATGAGTGGTTCGGTTGGGAGAGTGAAGCGAATCTGAGTCTCTATGGCAATACTCAATTTTTCGCAGTCACATGGTAAATACTAAGCGATTTTTGACACCTTGGCAACGGGATAAGTGGGAAATTTTTAAAGTGAGTGATGCTTTTTTCCTGTTTGAAATTTAGTATTGCATGCGATGGGGAAATGAGCGGGAAATGGGCGTATGGAAATTCGTCCTATAGGAATTGTGCGAAGTTGTTATGAAGAAAAATTCGCGGTGCCACGGCAGCCTGGGCTATGCCCGAGTGCTTGGGCGCGTCTGGAGTGCGAGGAAGAGTTTGGAAATGAAGATTTTTTTCGCGGGATGGAGGGGTTTTCGCATGTATGGTTGATTTTTGGATTTCATGAGACAGAGGAGAAGGGCTATACGCCGACGGTGAGGCCACCACGCTTGGGTGGCAATGAGCGTGTCGGGGTGTTTGCGAGTCGCAGCACGTTTCGTCCGAATGGCCTGGGCTTGTCGTTATGTCGGATGGAAGGGGTGGAGCGGAAAAAAGGAAAGATGTTGCTTCATTTGGGCGGCATCGATTTGATCGATGGCACTCCGGTTTATGACATAAAGCCGTATTTGGCTTATGCTGAAAGCATCAGCGATGCGAGTTGCGGTTATGCAGCAGATGCTCCGGTGCGCAAGGATGTGCAAATTTCATCTGAATGCGCGAGGTCATTTGCGAAGATGAGTTCGAGAGATCAATCGATTGTGAGGGAGACATTGGCTCTGGACCCGCGGCCAGCTGCGCATGAAGAAAGTGACCGGATTTATGGGGCGCACTTGTGTGGGGTGAATGTTCGTTTTCGCGTGGGGAAGGTGGTAGAGGTGCTGGAAATCTTGACTAAGCAGGAAGATGTCTAATCCGTGTGAGAAAGATTTGTGATGATTGCCGTTTTGCATTGCCAAGCTGAGGGCTTTATGCTGAATTTCTTTCCGCTATGGCAAATCCTACCAACGTCCTCGCCCAAGGTATTGAAATCATCGGTTCTGTTCGTTTCTCTAACGACATGATCATTGACGGTAAAATTGAAGGTCAAATCATGTCTGATAAAGGTCGCGTTACCATTGGTGAGAATGCGAATATCAAGGGCGATATAACTGCCGGTGAGGTCAAGGTCTTTGGCAAAGTGGAAGGCAAAATCACCTCGGATCGTTGTGAATTGAAAGCGAAATCGCGCTTGGATGGTGACATCAAAGCGAAGATGTTTGCGATGGAAGAAGGTGCTCAGCTCGCTGGTCGCACTGAGATTGGTTGATCAGGTCAGACTCTTGTTTCTTTTATTTCTTCTTTGCTAAGCGGAAGGGAATAAGTAAATTTGTCCCAGCAGAGCTGAAAATTCTCTTGGCGCTGTTTTGCCATTTATGAGTCAAGAGAGTCAAAAAAAGCTACCCTTACGGTGGGTAGTTTTTTTGTGGCTGATTTCATTTGAAAAATGGTCATAATCAAAGTGTATACTCAAGGCCTCCAAAGGAGAATGGCTAGCAATGCGAGAAAGGCGGCGAATCCTTGACTGATGCGGTCTTGATATTGCTCGTAAAATTTTTTTAAACGATTGTGTTGGAGGAGATGCGCCCAAATAATCCAGAGTGCAGCACCTTGCACGACGATGACGCTCCCGAGTAGCCAAGGGCGTAGGGGGGATACGTTTTCATGAAGAAAGGGAGCGCAGACACTGGCTAGAATGAGCGCGACTTTGGGGTTGAGTATGTTGCAGGTGAGTCCTCGAAGAAAATGACTGCAGGTAGGGGTGGGATCGGCACATTCGCCAAGATTTTTAGGCGTTTGCAGGATCATCCATGCAAGATAGAAGAGATAGCATGTGGCGAGAGATTTCGTGATCAAGGTGATCATGGGAGCGGCTTGAAGCAGCAAAAACACGCCACCTGATAGGGCGATGGCGGAGTGTAGGGCTAGTCCGGTGGCAATGCCCAGTGCGGTCGAGCAACCTGCCCTCGCGCCAAGGTGAAGGGAACTGCGCGTTAGTAAAAGCATATCTGGCCCAGGGCTGAATTGACCAAGCGCCATGATTAGAGAAAAAAGTGTGAGTTCGAGGAGCGAATTCACGGGATTTCAGTCTGATGTAGCAGCTAATAAGTAGGAGAGAACAGCACGTTCATCACTTTGGTTCAAGCCTGCATTCCAAGCCATGCCGGGTGCTACTATATGCCAATCCGCTGAGCTCACCGATGCGGGTATCTGGTGTTCATGGCATCTTCCACAGTGTGCGATGTAAAGGGACCGACCTCTTTGCAGCGTGCCGAGCGGTTGATTCGAGCGCTGAGCCATCTTTGGTGTAGCAACTGGCGTTTTCTGATCCAATGTTTGAGGCATACACGCGGGTAGCACGGCGCTAAGCCATGCAAGAGAGAATAACAACCGGAAGCTAGTGGTATGCATGATGGGCGTGTATCACATTTTTTTAACTGCAAGGATATACGCCAAAACATCGGTCCCATCGGAGGGATTGAGACCAGAATGCTTGATCATTTTTGGGACGGAATCGACGAAATCCACTTCATCGAGATCATGCGGCAATGGGTAGGTATGACATTCGGCACAATGAAGCATGTAGACAACGTGACCGCGCTGCAATTGATCGAGTGATTTGCCGCTTTTCTGGGCCATTTCGAGCGAGGGATTGGGGACTTCCGAAATTCCGCCCTGTTCGTTATCGCTGACGGCACAGTGACACAATAATAGCAACGGCAGTGTGAAGAGGAGTTTTTTCATGGGACGTTAGGTGGTGAAGGATTAATGCTCTAGATCGAGTTGGTAAACGGTGCCGTGCGCGGCGATGAGGTAAATTTGCAGGTCGGCCAGTTGAGAGGAATTGAGGTGAGCATTTTGGCTCATGTGCGGTAAAATCTCTCGCCACGCCTCGGGGTCGATCTCAGCAGGAGGAACTCGCTCGTGACATTTGTTGCAGTGGGCCATGTAAATGCTCCTTCCGTGTTGCAATTGCTGCTGAGTGGTTCCCATTTCCATGGCCATCTTTGGAGTGGCCTCTGGGATTGCATTGAGATCAGGGCCACAACTCACGAGAAATGTGCTCGTAATGATCATGGCAAATGCCACCTTGCTCAGAGCCGCGGCGTGGGAGAATCGTTGCATGGCTTCAAGCTGACAAAGCGTGGAGAACTTGTCGATCATCAATATGGGGCGTGCAAAGAAAAATCCATCAATTTCGGCTCATCTTGGATGATCGACCGATGGAAATTCGTTGAAGTGATTCAACATGGTTCGCTTGGCGACAGGGTTTGCATCGACGCTGCTGCGGAGTGAGTAAATTGTAGTATGGCGATGAATTCAGTCGCGAGGATAGCAGTAGCCCGGGCGAGCTATGTGATGAGTGCAGTCTTCATGTCCAGTAAAGTCCTGGCTAAAGACGAGCTGTTCGGTCCAAGGCTTTTGCTTTCAGCGTTGAACAACAATGGCAAAAATGCTTTTATCAAACATGGGTAGAACCGGAGAATCCAACGCAGGTGTGCAGATCGTGGCATTTGTTTCAGATGGTAAGGTTAGTAAGATAGTTAAGGAATATTGTACGACGAGTCTTGTAGCTTTATCGTATAGCAAGTAGCTCGATATTGATACCTAGTTTCCTCTGAAAATTGTAAAAATTATCCGTGACCACGAAGATGCATTTGTGTCACACTCTGTTCCGATGAAACACGCACTTGTTATGACCATTCTCGGAGCTGATCGCACTGGTCTCGTCCGCTCGATCGCCGCAATCATCGAAGAGCACAAGGCTAGCTGGCAAGAAAGTCGAATGGCTCGCCTTGCGGGGCATTTTGCGGGGATTTTACGTGTGGAGTGTCCAGAGGGATCTCTAGAGAGTTTGAGTCTTGCGCTGGGAGGCCTCAGCAACCAAGGTATCTGTATTAATATCATCCGCGAGGAGGCAAGTGTTTCGGAAAGCCGTCGGATCTTAAGCATTGATGTGGTCGGTAATGATCGACCGGGGATCGTTCACCAGATGACTTTGGCGATCGCCGAGAGCGGCGGCAACGTCGAGGAGTTGGTCACGGGCTTGGAAAGTGCGGCGATGTCTGGACATCCAATTTTCCGAGCATCAGGAAAAGTCAGCTTGCCCTCGCAGGGGGATGAAGTCCAATTGCGCAGCACTATCGAAAATCTTAGCGATGATTTATGCGTCGAGATTCACTGAAACTTTACTTGCCATCCCTGTTCTAACAACCTACCGCTCTTTCAGCTATGTCAAAAGTTTTCGATATCAAACGTCCTGCCATTATTTTGCTTGGTGCTCCTGGTGCCGGCAAAGGTACGCAAGGGAAGATCCTTGGTACCATTCCGCGATTTTTTCACTGTGAGTGTGGAAATGTTTTTCGCTCATTAGATACGCGCACTCCTCTGGGTCAGAAATTTGTTGAATACTCCAGCCGTGGTGAGTTGGTGCCCGATGAACTGACTGTGGAGCTTTGGAAAACGCAAGTTGGCAACTGGAGCGATATGCACTTGTATAAACCAGACATCGACTACTTGGTATTGGATGGCATTCCGCGCAACGTCGAGCAAGCGAAATTCATCGGTAACTTTGTGCAGGTAGAGCAAATTTTCCACCTCTCGTGTCCGGATCGCACCGAGTTGGCGCGGCGTATGCGCAAGCGTGCGCTGAAGGATAACCGCATTGATGATGCGAATGAAATTGTGATCCAGCGCCGCATCGCGACGTATGAGGAAGAGACCAAGCCGATTCTTGATTTTTATCCGAATGAGATCATCTGCGACATTGATGCGACCAAGCCACCAGTGCAAGTGATCAATCAAATCACGTCTGTCATTCTCGGCCTGCCATCGTATAAGGAATCGGAAGGGAAGATTATCTAAGTTTTAGCCCGCGAGCATGAAGGTCGTATTCGTAGCTACAGGGGACATTGCGCTACCATCTTGGGATTGGTTGCAGAGTTCTGATTGCGAAATTTTGGCTCTCGTGACTCAGCCAGATAAACCGGCTGGTCGGCGGATGGTGCTCACAGCACCCGAGGTCAAGCTGCGTGCAATCGAAGCAGGCATACCCGTGATGCAGCCCGAGAGTTTGCGGAAAAAATCGGCCATCGATGCCGTGGCGGCCCTGTCTCCCGATCTGATTGTGGTGATGGCTTACGGGCAAATTTTGACCGAACGTTTTCTCGCGATTCCTCGCGTCGCTTGCATCAACCTGCATGGCTCCTTGCTGCCAAAATATCGCGGTGCATCCTGCATTCAGGCGGCCATCACAGCAGGTGACGAGGAGACGGGGATCACTGTGATGCACATGGTGCGCGAGCTCGATGCCGGCGATATTGTTTTGCAAAAATCCTTACCTCTCGATGCGACATCGACAGCGGGAAAGGTTCATGACGATCTCGCCGAGCTAGCAGCTGTGGCACTTGCCGAGGCTGTTGAGCTATTCGCGCAGGGTGCTGCCACACGCACCGCGCAAGATTCCATGGCATCGAGCTACGTCGGGAAAATGCTGCGAGAGGATGGCCGCATCGATTGGTCACATCCAGCGGAGCGTTTGGAAAAAATCATCCGCGCCTATGATCCCTGGCCTGGTACATTTACCCAGCTTGAGAGTGGGCAGCGGTTGAAGCTTTTTCCTTTCGCTCAGGTGATGGCTGATGACTCGTTAGAAATCGGACAAGCCCGCCCTTGTGAGCTAGGCTTGCTCGTCGGTTGTGGAGCTGGAGCTTTATTGTTAGGTGATGTGCAGGCAGAAGGAGGAAAACGGATGAGTTCCTTAGCCTATGCGCGTGGTATGCGCGGCGTGGTGAAATTTCACTGAGTGAGCAAATTTCAAATTTCAGATTTTATCAGCGGACTACTCTTGATCAGTATTATCTAAATCCTGAATTTTCCATCAGTTGGGGATTTCGGGTGGAGTGAAGCGTGGATTTTTTGCTAGAATCATGGTTGAGCTACATGTTCGCTCTCCTCATCGCGGCCTGGAGTTTTCCCGTCCAATACGCAGCTGACGCAAAGATCGCCGCAGACATTGATCATTGTGCGGAAGCGGTCGAGGAACCAGTCGATTGGAATCAACAGCAGACTGTATTCGAGAGGAAGATCGACAGCGGTAAGTACGAGAGTCATCGTAATAAGGCCTGCTGATGGAATCCCCGCGGCACCTACGGATGCAGCTACGGCGCAGAGAACAATGATGAGTTGTTGATCGATACCTAGGTGGCGGCCGAGAAGTTGGGCGATGAAAAGTGCAGCCATTGCCTCATAGAGTGCGGTGCCGTCATTGTTAAAATTCGCTCCGACGAGAGCGCCAAGGTTGGCGGACTGCTTGCGGACGCGTACACGATCGACCAAACATTCGTAGGTCAGCGGCATCGTCGCGGTGGAGCTTGCGGTAGAAAAGGCCATCGCGGCAGCTGCGCAAAAGATGTCGCGGTGTGACCCATGATTGCAGGCTGATGCGAGTCATGTAGTAAGTAAATTGCAGCGCTAGGGCCAAGATTACTGCGACGACGAGCCAGAGCAGGCTAATGAACGAAGAGAAGCCATTTTTTCCGACTTCAGCAGCGACAACACCGAAGACGATGATTGGCACCAGTTGCACGATCCAGTGCAGCATGGTGATGAAGGCATCCATGAAGACCTTGATCGTCGTGGTGGTAGCCTCAATATCAGGCGATACCTGCCTCAGAGCGAGCCCAAGCATGATGGCGATGACGATTACCCCTATCACACTGCCACCATCGGTGAATGGCCCGAGGATCGAGCGCGGAAGCTTTTCGAGGATTTGCAAGACCTTGTCCTGGGGCTGCGAGCTCTTTGCTTTTTCTTCAGCTGCAGTAATTTCTGAGGATAAAGCGGCAGCTTCCTGCTCGATGCTGACGCGCTCTTCGTCACTGAGCCCCCGACGTTCACCGGGTTTGATGAGGTTGGCAACGCTGAGACCAATGAGGATTGCGACAATCGTATTGGTGGCGAGCAAT
This sequence comes from Verrucomicrobiia bacterium, assembly GCA_947460915.1. GTDB lineage: Bacteria > Verrucomicrobiota > Verrucomicrobiia > Verrucomicrobiales > Akkermansiaceae > UBA956. The sequence goes on along the minus strand of CANHKJ010000006.1, from coordinate 16,239 downwards.
TTGATTAAAGCTGCCGTTTTGCCTTTTTCGATCTTGGCGCCAGCAAGGGCATGCACAATGGCAAAAAACGCCACGGGCGCGGCTAGCATTTGCACCAATCCCATCAACACCTTGCCCGGCTGAGCCAGAGCTACGGCATCCTGCTTGAGAAATACTCCTGTCACAGCCCCAAGGCTCATGCCGATCAGAGTGCGGACGTAGAGCGGCAACGACTGCCAACGAGAAAAAACAAGCGCCACAGGATTCATCGAGGCCAAACCTAGTCATTTCCTCGGCGTTGACAACCTTAAAGCAAACTTCAGCCGGACGCGCAGGAACTTCTTGCCATGCTTGTGGGGTGTGGCTAGGCTCGTGTGCATGACGAAATTTGTTGCCAATGCCGACTATGAAGACCGTGATAGCGATCCCTTATTTCTTTCGCCAGGGGATGAGGTAACTACAGGTGTTTGTGATCAAACCTGGCCGGGCTGGGTGTGGGCGGAAAATCGCGATGGCAAAAATGGCTACGTCCCAGAGGAAATTCTCGAACCGCTGGGCGAGGGAAGATTTTCGGCGATCAGTGCCTTTGATCCGACGGTACTAACATTGAAGCGTGGCGATGTGCTTGATTCGATGAAACAAATTCATCGCTGGCATTGGTGTCGCAATGAAGCTGGCCAAGAGGGCTGGGTGGCAGATTATTTGCTGAAAGCGGCAGATTGAGGATTGATCATCGGCAGTGATCAGAGCATGGTCGTCTTGCATGACGAGCGATGTTTCTCCGAACAATTCTGTCCACTACGCGAAGGGTACCTTGGAAAAAGCCCTAACGATCAATTTGGATCCTATGATCTACGGCACCATCGCTGAGATCGGCGCAGGACAAGAAATCGCCAACTGGTTTTTCCGCGCAGGCGGCGCAGCCGGAACGGTGGCCAAGACGATGTCGGCCTACGACATGACCTTCAGCGATGAAATCTACGGGCGCTCGGACCGCTATGTTTCTTGCCAACGCTTGCGGGCGATGCTCGACCACGAGTTCGGTATTCTGCAACAGCGCTTGGATGCCAAACGTGGCGAGCGTTCGACGTTTTTTGCTCTAGCAGATACGGTGCGTGCTAGGGGATTCAAGGATGTCGATAGTAGTTGCTGTCAGGGTTGGATGGGGATTCGTTTTCAGGATGAGCCACGCGGTGGAGTGAATCAGGTGCTTTTGCATGTTCGTTTGTTGGATGATACCAACGCGGAACAGGCGGCGGCGCTAGGGGTGTTGGGCGTGAACTTGCTCACGGCTGCCTTTTATTTGCGCGAATCACTGCCGGAAATGCTGCAAGGTCTGATGGATGGATTGGATCGCCGACGTGTGGAAATCGACATGCTGCATTGCAATGGCCCTGCATTTGCGACGCGCGAGTTCGAGGATCGGATTTGTGCGCTATCGCTGGTGGAATATGGTTTGGCCGATGCGGCGTTGTTTGGTCCAGATGGCTCGATCCAACAGGCGGCGGATGTGTTTTACGGAAAACCGGTTCTGCTCAAGCGCGGAAGTTTTGACCCTGTGACCAAACTCCACATGGATATGTTAGCGCGCGGGTCGGCGGCATTTCGTGCTGACTACGGAGATCAGGCGGAAGGGTGCTTGGAGGTGATGGAGTTGACGATGAAAAACCTGCTGACGCATGAGGGCACGGTCAACAAAGATGATTTCCTCGCTCGCGCTGACGTGTTGCAAGCGCTCGGCAAGCATGTGCTGATCTCGAAATACGCTCGATTTTTCCGCCTGAGTGAGTTTGTGACCCGTCACACGAGAAAGCCTGTGGGCATAGTCATGGGCGTGCCGTTGTTTGAAGAGCTGTTCCAAGAAAAGTGGTATGAAGAAGTGCCGGGTGGATTGCTTGAATCGTTTGGACGCATGCTGCGCAATGGCTTGCGCTTGTATGTGTATCCGATGGCGCATCTTGGCACGAAAGAGGTGCTGAGCGCTGCGACGGCGCGCGTGCCTGATGAACAGAAAAAATTGCTCGAATACTTGATGGGCATTGAGCAGATTCGTGAGATCCCCGAAGGCGATGCCGAGTTGATGTTTACCAGCAGCTACGAAGTGCGCGAGATGTGGCTGCGTGGGGAGCCAGCTTGGGAGAAACTGGTTCCACCCGAGGTGCTGCGCCATGGTCGCTGGAAAAAATCTTGAATATTTTGCCTATTTGTGTCGTTCTATCATCCGTAACCAACAACAACAATATGAAAAAATATTACACATTTGCTGCCATTGTCCTGGCTCCTCTCTTTTTGCACGCGAAAGAAAAGGATGCCGCTGCGGTTCCTGATGTCAGCTTGGAAAAAGTGAGCTATGGCACGGTCGTCAATGACGCTGAGTTCGACGCGAAGGCCCTCGAGGGGAAAGTCGTAGTGATCGAGGCTTGGGGTGTAAAGTGCCCTCCATGCATCGCTAGCTTGCCTGAGATGCAGCGCCTCGCTCGCTCGGGTGAGAAAAAAGGACTGGTCGTGCTGGGCTTTGAATCGCAAAATAGCAGCAAAGAGGCGATCCTTGATGTGCTCAAGGATGCGCGAGTGAAGTATCCGGTGATGAGCGGCGCTAACTTGCCAGTTCCTTTCAACGGCATTCCTCACGTTGCTGTGTTTGGTGCCGATGGCAAATTGACATGGCACGGTCACCCATCCGACGGTGACTTCAAGCGTGCCGTGAAGGACGCCTTGAAAGCCGTGGCGAAGTAAATGCTCTACTAGGAAAAATCAAAAGCGGCAGAGTGAGAGCTCTGCCGCTTTTTTGTTATCAAATGTTATGAAATTTCATCAATCTTCCTTTTTCTCTTCGGCTTTTTTCGGTATCACCAAGGAACCGATAACTGAGGTTGCGAGGATGGCGAGAATGACGATGAGCGAGTGGTTTGAATCAATTTTCCAGTCACTGTGGGACAGTAGCATTTTTGTTCCGACAAATCCGAGAACGAGAGCCAAGCCTGTCTTGAGGTAGTGGAATTTGTCCATGACTCCCGCAAGGGCGAAATAGAGTGAGCGCAGGCCGAGGATCGCGAAAACATTAGAGGTGTAGACGATGAACGGATCTTTGGTGACGGCGAAGATAGCTGGGATCGAATCAACTGCGAAAATGACATCGGTAAATTCGACGAGAACTAGCACCATGAGCATCGGTGTTGCTGTGAGGATGCCATTTTGACGAACGAGAAATTTATCACCGTGATAGGTGTCGGTCACAGGCATAACCTTGCGGAATAGCTTAAACACGATGCTTTTCTTGGGATCGTAGGTTTCGTCGCTTTTGATTAGCATCTTGATTCCCGTGAGAATGAGGAAAATGCCAAATACGTAAATAATCCAAGTGAAATTAGAAATCAATGCAGCTCCTAGCGCGATCATGCCGGCTCGCATCACCAGTGCACCGATGATGCCCCAAAATAGAATTTTGTGCTGATAGAGTGGAGGCACCGCAAAAGCAGTAAACAGCAATGCAAAGACGAAGATGTTATCAACGCTGAGCGATTTTTCGATGACGTAGCCAGTAAAGAATTCGAGGGCTTTGTCCTTACCCATGTAGTGAGCAATTCCCAAATTGAATATCATGGCTAGTGTCACCCAGACGACGGTCCAAGTGATCGACTCTTTGAAGCTCACAATGTGTGATTTCTTATGGAATACTCCTAAGTCAAGTGCGAGCATGCACAGAACGAAGACGTTAAACCCTACCCAAAGCCAAACACTGTTGGCAACAACCGTTCCTATAATTGGTTCCATAGCGTCGATCGTAATCAAATAAAACACTTTGACTATTTCAAAGAATCAATGTATTTATTCCAAAAAATGAAAGAGTTATATAGCAACGATTTGAATTTTCATCACCTACGTTATTTTTATGCGGTGGCAATGGAGGGTGGGCTACGCATGGCTGCGGAAAAGTTGCATGTGTCTCAATCATCCATTTGCACGCAGATCAAGCAACTGGAAGATGTATTGGGAGAAAAGTTGTTTTTCACATCTGGCAGAGCATTGCGACTCACTGAGTTTGGACAGTCGATTGTGCAATATGCAGAAGACATCTTCACTTTAGGGGTTGAGATAACGAAATCTGCTTCCACAGGCTTGTCTGGCCGGCGACTTCATTTACACGTAGGAGTGATCGACGCCTTGCCTAAGATGCTCTGCTATCAATTGCTGCGCCCGGCATTTCAGAACGAAGAGAATCGGATTTCCTGTCAAGAGGGCAAACTCGGAGATCTTTTGACGATGTTGCTTCAGCATCGCTTGGATTTGGTAATTGCCGATGAGACTGCTTCTTCCGGTGAAATGAGCCGATTTTTCAACCATGAGCTCAGCACAAGCGGTGTTTCATTTTTGGGTACCAAGGCTTTTGCGAAGAAGCTCATAGGTCGATTTCCTCGGTCTTTGAATCAAGCTCGTGCATTGTTACCCACGCACAATTGCATCATGCGCCGCGATCTCGAAAAGTGGTTTTTTCGGCACAAGATTGCTTCCAAGATTATCGGCGAGTTTGAAGATCCCGCGTTTGCCAAAATTGCTGCCGCAGAGGGACACGGCTATATAGTGACACCAAGCGCTGTGGCTGCTGATACAGCAAAACGATATCGCTTAGAGATATTGGGGGCTACGGACGAAATCAAGACAACCATTTATGCGATCACGGCAGAGAGGAAAATCAAACACCCTCTGATCGATTTGCTATTACGAAAAGAATAAGCAAAAAGATCAGCGCCCGAAGAGTTGGGTCCAGTGGCTGCCGTGTTGCCCGAGTCCGATGCGGCGTTGCCCCGCATTAAACATGTTCTTGTGGTGCCCGGGGGAGAAAAACCAACCGCTATTGGCCGAGTTGGGAGAGTTCGATCCCATGAAAATATTTTCCCCAGAGGCTGTGGTGTCGAAATTCTTGGCGCGATCCCAAGGAGTTGTTTTCCCTGGAACGGGGCTCTCATGGGCGAAAAAACTTTTTTCCGCCATGTCTTTTGAGTGATCTCTTGCAGCCTCGCAGAGTTTGGGATCGAGCTCGCAAGCATTGAGCCCTGCTAACAAGCGCCACAGATTGCACTCCTCTACACCTTTGACTTCCTGCTCGGGCACTTCGTCTTTGAGGGCGATTTTTTCATTGGCTGCTAAGATCCGCAGCGCGTCTTTTGGCAGAGCTGAAATATCTTCGGCCGCTTTTTTCTCAGCAGCTTGTAAGGTTTTTACCGCATCGACTTCAATGGTGGAGAGGTCTGTTTCTAGAGCAGCATCGCGAAAGGTTGCGAGCTCGATCGCCCCGTGACGCAGTTTCGCCAAAGGTTCGCCGCCCAGTTTGAGCAGTTGCTCAGGTGTGGGCAGCATCAAGCTGCGCAGCTCCGCGATGGCGGGCATGCTCTTGCTCTTGAGCAATGGCTTCATCGCATTTTCATCCAGTCGGTAAACATTTTGGAAATCCTCGCGCAACTGGCGAATGCGTGCCTGATTCTGGTTTTTCGTAGGGCCTGAATTGTAAGTTTTCGCTGTGGACTGGAGCGCGGTGATGTATGCATCGCGGATTTTAGGCCATGCTTTTTCGAGGTTGGGGATGAGTTTTTTGATCTCTTCACTCGGCAGTTCCTCAAGGGTATCGATGAGATCTGCCGCGGGTTTTCCTCTCTCCATGCAGGTTTGAAGCGCCGCGAGCAGTTCATCGGCGCTAGTAGCCTGTGCATGCACGGGCTGGAGCAGCACGATGGTCGATAGGGAGAGCAGAAGTTTTCTCATGGCGAGTTAGAGCGATGTGGTTGCCAGCATTTGTTTGGCATTGAGGGAGCAAACTTGGCGCACAAGCTGAGCGAGGGTCTCAAAATCATCGGGTAACTCACCGCGTTCCGCTTCGCTACCAATCATGTTGCACAAAATGCGGCGGAAGTATTCGTGGCGAGGAAAGGATAGAAAGCTGCGTGAGTCGGTGAGCATGCCGACGAAGCGCGAGAGCAGACCTGTGGAGCAGAGTGCATTGAGTTGCAGTTCCATGCCGTGTTTTTGATCAAGGAACCACCAACCAGAGCCAAACTGGATTTTGCCAGGACGACTGCCATCTTGGAATGCTCCCGTCATGGCAGCGAAGAGATAATTGTCCCGCGGATTGATGTTGTAGAGGATCACGCCGGGGAGTTGATCGCGGCAGGCGAGGGCATCGAGGTAGGTGACAAGGCCGTGGCCTTGCGGGCTGTCGCCGATCGTATCGAAGCCGCTATCGGGTCCGAGTGCGCTGGCCATGCGAGAGCTGACGTTGCGGAATGGGCCGAGGTGGAGTTGCTTGGTCCAGCCTTTTTCGGCATCGAGCTGGCCGAAGAAAAGCATCAGTGCGAAGGTAAACTGTTCTTTTTCCGTAGCGGATATGGCTTGGCCTCTGAGTGCTTTTTGGAAAATGCTTTCCGCCTCCGCATCCGAGCAGGGCAGGGCGGGACAGCGGTCGAGCCCGTGGTCGGACATGCGTGCTCCTGCTGCATGGAAATCATCATGACGTTTGCGCAATGCGGAAAATAAGCTGGCGACATCCACGATCGGCATATTTGCCGTGGCAGCGAGTTTTTCGATCCAGCTGCGATAAAATGATTGATCGATCGCGAAGGCTTTATCGGGCCGGAATGTTGGGAGCACCTCTGTGCTGAGGCCGCTTTGGGCAATCGCGATGTGGTGATCGAGCGGGTCGGCTGGGTCATCGGTGGTACCTACCATCTGCACGCGGAATTTTTCGAGAATTCCATGCACACAGAAGTCTGGCTCGGCGAGTCGCGCGTTGCAACGCGTCCAGATCGATTCCGCCGTTGCTGGACTCAGAAGTTCGTAAATGCCGAAGTAGCTGCGCAGCTCCATGTGAACCCAGTGATGCATTGGGTTGCGCAAGGTCTGGGGCACGGTCTCGGCCCAGGCTTGGAATTTTTCACGCGGAGACGCATCACCTGTGATCAATCGCTCTGCAATGCCGTTGGCGCGCATCAGTCGCCACTTGTAGTGGTCGCCGCCCAGCCATAGCTCGGTGATGTTCTCCCATCGATGGTTTTGGGCAATTTCTTGGGGCGAGAGATGGCAGTGGTAATCATAAATCGGCTCGTGTTTCGCGACTTCGTGAAAGAGGCGTTGGGCTGTCTCGGAGAGCAAGAAAAAGTGATCGTGTAGGTATGTCATGGGTTGTGAAGCTGATCTGACTCTAGGAAGGTGTGCTACCTTGTAAAGCGTAATGCTGGTCAGTTTTATCTAAGAAATTTTTAGGTTGCCTCGTTAGGGAAATTGTCGGCTGAGTTGTCAACCAAGAAATCAGAGCAAAAAAAAATAAATTCGTTCTTGCTGTGAACTTAAAAAATTGGGAATAACCGCCTGCACACAATTAACCTACATCTTACTCCTATGATTCAAAAACTCGTTTCATCCCGCACCAAGTTTGTGGCTGCCATGCTAACTACCGGTCTTGTCACCATGCCTGCACTGTTCGCACAGGCAGCAGCAGACGCTCCAGTTGTTAAGAAATCACTCCTTACAAAATGGGTCATTGACGGTGGCCCGACCATGCTTTTCATCGGTGCTGCTATTGTTGCCTTTATTGCCCTCACGATCTTTTGCTTCATGAACTTGACGAAAGCCAAATACATCCCTGAAGACTTGAAGGCAGCTCTCATGGATCACATGGCAAATGTCCGCGTGCGCTCAGCCATTGAGCTTGCTGCTTCTCATCCCAGCTACCTCGGCCGTTTGGTTGCTTATTCTTTCCCTAACATCGACGCAACTCGCCCCGAGGACCTCGGCCGCGATCAAGTAGAAGATGCCATGGCGGACTTCACGACAAACGAGACTCGCAAATCGATGACTTGGATCAACTACATCTCTCTTTGCGCTCAGGCATCACCGATGCTTGGACTGCTGGGAACGGTTATCGGGATGGTTGGTTGCTTCGGCACCTTGGCTGAATCTGGCTCTGCTGACCCGTCTCAGCTTGCTGGTGACATTTCGGTTGCGCTTTTGACCACTCTTTGGGGTTTGATTAACGCCATTCCCTGCATTTCCATGTTCTTCTACTTCAAGAACCAACTTAGCGCTTTGACTTCTGATTCGATCAAAGCCGCAGAAGACATGCTCAATGCTGCTACAGCTACTGTAAACGCTGATACAATCTACGCAAAAATTCCAGAAGGCATTGCGGTCTAAAAGATTTATTGGGAAAGCTCTCTCACAGCGGGGGAGCTTTCAAGCTCACTTTTAATCTCTCAAAAATATGTCATCTAAATTACGTGATGCCGCTTCTGCAAGTGATGAGGAATGCGCTCTGGACATGTCTCCTATGATTGACATGGTGTTCTTGCTGCTGATTTTCTTCGTAGTAAATTCCAATGCAGTCATTGTTAAGCAGGATGTGAAGGTTCGCCCGCCGATCGCTAGTTTTGGTAAGAAACAAGAAGATAAGAATGGACGCATCGTTGTAAATGTTCTTCCTGATGGCTCTTATACTTCTGAAAGAGGAGAAGCTCTAGAGGACGAAACAGCAATCTTCGATATGGTGAAAAAAGCCAAGGAGCAAAATGACCTGAAAGGCTACAAATCCAAACTACACTTACGTGGTGATAAAGAAGCTGTGTTTAAGCACTCGCGGAAAGTCATTGCAGCGTCAGCAGGAGCAGGAGTTGATCAAGTCATGTTCGCGACATTTGTAACGAGTAAATAATTCATACCACATAAAACTCCATGGCCAGACACAGAAAATACCAAAGTGCTGAAGAAGCGATGCCGGCGCTGGACATTTCGTCGCTGATTGACGTTTGCTTTCTTCTTCTCATTTACTTCCTTGTTGCTACTTCGATTCAAAAGAAAGAGGTTGATGTACCACTCGCATTGCCAGCCGCTGCGCCCAGTGATGCAGAAATGCCTGACATTGATCCTCTTTTTATCAAAGTCGACGCAAATGGTGCAATTTATACGGGGGCTGGCAGCAGTCAGCAAATGCTCGATACTGATACCAGCTCACGCGAAGTGCCTCAGCTCTCTCAGCAGTTACAACTCTACGTAGCTGGAGCCAATTCCGGCGGTAAAAAACCATTGGTTCAAATTTGGGTCGATGGCGGCAGTAACCAACAGCGCGTGATCGACGTGCTCAATGCTCTCGTTGGCGCTGGAATTAGTTCGGTGACATTCACGGACCTAGTCGATTGATCCACACTCATTCCCATTGACAAGCCGGGGTCGCCCGTCTGCGCCTCTGCGGACTGTGAGCCCCGGTTTTTTCCATTTTTCCCCAAGACTTTTTTCTCTCACGCGTTATCATACTAAGACAACTACCCCCTCGCTAACAGCATTGAAAAAACACCACCAAAAACAATTCTCAAAACTTGCCACCATGAAACTCTCCACGTTCAACCGAATTTATTTTCTCTGTGCCTGCTCCTTGGCCATGCTCACTTCTCCTCTCGCGCATGCGCAAGGTGAAAGTCTAGATGTACTAGTGACAAATTCGCTCCAGCGTATGAATGAGAATAAGTGGGCGGAGGCTCTTACGATGCTTGATAGGGCCACGGGCATGCCGAACCTGAAGACACTTTATGGATCTAAAATTGGCATTTTGTTCTATCGCAAAGGCATTTGCCAAAGTCGTCTGAACCAGTTTGATGAAGCGATGAAGTCCTTCGAGACCTGCTATCGTGATTACCCGCCCGATAAGGACGGAGCAGGCAATCTTTATCACAAAATATCCCTTCTGAAATGGGGGGATGCCGCACTTGGTGCTGAGCAGTATGACCTGGCCATCCGCCAATACAAAAAATTCCTTGAAGAGCGTAGCAAAGAGCGTGGTAAGGACAAGTATGCGCCTGGTTCCCTGCATATCAATTTTTCGATCTGCTACTTCAAGCTCGGCAAACTTCCCGAGGGTATGGAAAATCTGGAGATTGCGATTCGCAATAAAGATACCTTTCCCACACCTGATGCCGCCATCGTAGCTGGTTTTCAAGCATTTGTATCTTCCGTCATTGAAAAAGGTCAAGAGCAAGCCTTGATCGACTTTATTGCTAAAAATCGCGCAGACATTGTGATCGAGCCTTTTGAAATGCAGGAATACAATCGTCTGTTTCTCAAGTTAGCGCACGATGCTTACACGGCGAATATGGACCGCGCCGCAATTACTCTCTATCAAATGGTTTCCGCGACCGAAGTGACTCTTGACGATGTAAAAGTGCGCATGGCAAATATGGGCTCGCGTGCTGGCGTGATGGATGGCACACGCACAATCACCGGAAGTCGTCTCAAGGCCACACTTGAAGCCACGCAGAAATCAGTGACGGAAAACAAACAGACAGAAACAACGCAGTTGTTGGCTCTCGGTTTCATTCACGAAGTTAATGGCAACGCTCGTGGTGCATTTGCTTCTTATGAGGCGCTCGAACTGTATTATCCAAAGCACCCGAAACGCGAAAACAATTTGTATCATCTTGTTCGCACAAGCTCGATCATCGGCGAGGTGTTGACCACAGAAAAATATGGTCAGGTCTTTTTGAAAGCCTTTCCAAGCTCCGAGCACGTTCCCGCAGTGCGTCGCATGATGCTTACTTCGCTTTTCGCGGAGGGCGAATACAAGAAGTGCATCGAAGTTGCGACGGTGATTATTGACAAATTGGACAAAGGTAGCGAGCAGCACGATATCTGCCTCCATGTTCTCGGTGGCTCCTATTACTTCGAAGGTGAGTATGAAAAAGCACAGCCACTTCTCGATCAACATGCAACTGAGTATCCTAAGTCGAAATCGCGCCAAGCTGCACTGTTCTTTCAAGGTTCCAATCTTGCGAAATTACAAATTTTGGATAAAGCATCTCAATTGTTGGATTCTTTCCTGAAAGAGTATCCAGATGCCAGCCAAAATCCTTATCTACCATTCGCGCTGTATGATCGCTCGAATTGTCATTACGGATTGAGCGAATATGAGCCAGCTCTGGAAAAGCTCAATCGCTTAGAAACTGATTTTCCTCAAACCGAGGTTTTGGACTTGGCTTTCAATCTCAAAGGCAATGTTCATTTGGCAGAAGGTCGCAAGAAAGAAGCTGAGGAATATTACATCAAAGGATATGAACTTGCAGAGCGTCGTGGTGCGAAAATGGTAGCTGGCGAATCTGTCTATTTATTGATCAGTTTGCTTGGTGAAAAGAGCAACCCGAAAGAAGAAAATACACGAATCAAAGATGCGGCTCCTTGGATTGACAAATTCTGGAAAGATTATGCGGATGGTTCACCTTACCGCACGCAAGCAGCTGTTGCTGGCATCTATTCCATGGATGCTGTCGGTCGCGGTGATGAAGGCTTGGAGCGTCTTCGCGATGTGATCGCGGAAATGGCAACCGACCCTTCTTCCTACGGTCTTGAAGAGGCTATTGGATCATACACCGAATTTTATCTGAGTAAGCATAGCGCTGATGAGCTTAAGGAGCACTACTACAACTTCCCGAAAGTTCGTGCAAAGGATACAGTTGCTCGTGCGCTTCTGCGCATGGCGGTGATTGGCGTGTTTGAGGAGGTTGCCAGAAAAACAAAAGAAGATGGTGAGCGAGTCAAAGCCGAGGCAATGATCAAGGTTCTGTTTACTGAACTGAAATCGGAGTTCACGCCGAAAGAGCTGACTTCCTTCATTCTGGTTCGTGTTGGTGATTTCATTCGCGAAAAAACCAGCGCTCCCCGCGAAGCTCTCGATTATTATACGGAAGCTCTCGGCCGCAAAGATGGTGGTTACAAGTTTGAAGCAATGTTTGGACGCGCCGATATTTTGGGTCGTGGTAAAGTCGCTGCAGATCTTGACGTTGCAATCAAGGACTTGACCGAGATTTTCGAGAACTCTGACAAGAAAGTGCAGAAAGAGAAAGCTCTTTATCGCAAGGTCGAGCTCTTGGCTGCGAAGGAAGACTGGGCGAAGACGAATGAGTTTGCGAAGATTTACTTAGATCGTAAGACGAATAATTTCTCCATATTTACCGCACCCGTGAGCATGTTGCTTGCGATGTCATACGAGAAGCAAAATCAAATCAACGATGCGATCTTTAGCTATTCCTCCATTTGCTTTGGTAACCAACGTGGTGCGATCGCTTATTCCGCTCCTGCTTGCAAACGCTGGATGGAATTGCTCTGGGCTCGCAATGCTGCTGGCATCGAAGGCAAGCCAGGTGATCAACAAGGTGCTTACAACGGTGGTTTCAACTATGTCGATTCGACTCGTCGTATTTTCGAGAAGATGACTCAAGCGGAAAAAGATGCTTGGTCAGAGGTCGAAGAGCTTGTCAAAGAATACGAAGCGATGCCCGGCATTAAGTCGGTCGCACAACAGAAAAAAGAAGCTGAAGAAGCCCGCTAACCCTAACGAATTTCAACGTATTATCGATTATGAAAACACTTTTTTCCGCAACCACTCTCGTTGCCTTATTCGCGATTCCTGCGATTCCTGCGATGGCTCAGGATGCCGCAGCACCAGCTGCACCAGCCGCCGTCGCGGCGACTCAGGCTCCGGCTTACATCATTTACGATGATGGTAATAAAGATGACGCCTTCATCGTGGCCGCCACCAAAACGCAGATTCGTTACAAAACGACTCCGCAGGCGGTTGACACGGAGGATATGAACATCTCGGAGTGCCAAGCAATTTATTTGCTGGAGCCGCCGATCTATCGTCAAGCCATGGAAGAATACCAAGGCCGCAAGTATGCAGAGGCGAAAGAAAACTTTGCGAAGTGCAAGGTGATGTTTAAGCCTACGTCAGCTCTCGATAACAATTACTCTACACTCGGTGCCTTTTATGAGCTTGAGTGCTTACGCCGTCTCGGTGATCTCGAAGGCTTGTCCAAGGCTCTGGAAGGTTTCCGCAAAGATGGCTTGATGCGCGATCATCATTTGCGTCAATTGGAGCTGTATGTTTTTTGGGATGCCGTTCGCACGAAGTCTTGGGACCGCGTGATTGCTCTGGGTAATGACCGCATGCAGGAGAAACTTCCTTCGTATCAACGGGCACAAGTGGCTTATTGCATGGGCTTGGCTTACGAGGCACTCAAGCAGGAAAGTAAGGCTCTGAATTCGTTCAATGCGGCTTTAGTCGCTGACGCGGGTGCCACCGAGGAAATTGCCGATCAAGCTGCTCAAGGCATCATGCGCATTCATCTTGCCAATGAAGATGTGAAGTTGGCGATGAGACTTTGGGGCACTAAGGATGAAAATAAATTCTCTACGGGTTACCTCAACTTACAGGAAGCCGGCGCGATTGCTGCTTTGTATGAATTGACTTTGGGTAACGGCAAGAAACTTCCATCTTCTCAAGCGGTTCTGCTGAAATACAAGCCAGCGATCAACAAGCCTGAGGCATCCAAAGAAGCAGCCAAGCCTGCGGCACCTGAGAAAAAGTAAGTTTCCTTCAGTCACCTGTAGCAGTGAGCGGCAGGTGCTAGATATCTATGAATGCGATTGAATTAGCACGGCAGGTGATTCTGATGGAAGCGGATTGCCTGACTGCGCTGTCCAATCGTCTCGATGATTCGTTCACCCGCGCAGTAGAATTGCTGCAAAAAACTCTTGAGCAGCGTGGGAAAATCGTTGTCGTTGGAGTCGGCAAATCCGGGAACATCGGTCACAAAATCGCGGCGACTCTGAATTCGACAGGCGCGACGACCGTAGTGCTGAATTCCCAAAATGCATTACACGGCGATCTTGGTCTCGTATCCGATGGCGATGCGGTAATTGCGATGTCTTACTCAGGCGAAACGGCGGAGCTGCTGCATTTGCTGCCATTTTTGAAGCGTCCGGCTTCGTGCTTGATTGCGATGACGGGTAAGGTCCAGTCCACTTTGGCTGAGCATGCGGACTTGGTGCTGGATACTTCAGTCGAGCGTGAAGCTTGTCCACTCAATCTAGCGCCTACTTCATCATCGACGGCGATGTTGGTAATGGGGGACGCGCTAGCAATGGCTCTGCTGGATGCACGAGGTTTCACGGAAAAAGATTTCGCACGATATCATCCAGGAGGTTCGCTTGGTCGTGCCTTATTGACCAAAGTTTCTGACATCATGCGCACGGGTGATTCACTGGCATCAGTTCATGAATCTGCCACGGTAAATGATGCCTTGGTGGCGATGACTCGAGCACGTTCGGGCGCATGCGTGATTGCGACATCAGAGGGCAAGTTGGCCGGTGTATTCACGCACGGTGATTTTGTAAGGTCGTTCCAAAAAAATCCACAGCTCGGAGCGCATGCGGTGGCGGACTACATGACTCGCCAACCCATTACGGTGCAGGCCTCATCGCTAGCGGTACAAGCAGTGAATACCATTGGTTCGCATCGCATTGATGATGTGGTTGTGCTCGATGACGAGTTGCGTCCCGTTGGGCTTGTCGATACGCAAGACCTCGCGCGCTTGCGCATCATGTGAGATGAATGAAGAAAACCAAGCTGCTGCCATGCCGCCGCTTTCCTACGGTGACTGGATGCGTTTTGGGTTCGGAATTTTCATCGTATCAGCTGTTTCAGGTTCGCTAGGCGCGTTATTTCTCGTCAGTCTTGATTTGGTGACGCACTTTCATGCTGTCCATCCATTGATGTTGTTAGGTCTGCCGGTGGCAGGTATGTTTTTAGCATGGATGTATCAGCGCTTGGGTGGCAATGCGGTTCAGGGCACACATTTGTTAGTAGAGGAAATCCATGAACTACGCGGCAATGTGCCTTTGCGTTTGGTTCCCATGGTTTTGTTCTCCACCCTAATTACCCATGCGTTTGGTGGGTCTGCGGGTCGAGAGGGTACTGCTGTTCAGATGGGGGGCGGCATCGCTGCTACGGTGAGTCGAATTTTTTCGTTAGAAAAAAATCAACAGCGTTTGTTATTGATTGCTGGCATTGCTGCGGGTTTTGGTGCTGTGTTTGGCACGCCTTGGGCGGGAGCGATTTTTGCGGTGGAGCTGCCCGTGCGCGGTCGTTGGCATTGGCGCTTGTTGCCTGCGGCCATTGTTGCATCGTGGTTGGGGCATGCGACTTGCCTCGCGTGGGGCGTGCATCACACGGATTATCGGGGCTGTGGTCTCACTCTTGACGGACTTGCTATGCCATCGCTTTCGCTAGGAATCGCAGTAGTTACGGCAGCACTGTGTTTCGGTCTCACGGCGAGATTGTTTGTGGGTGCTTCTGATCTCGCTTCGCGTGGATTTGCTCTTGCGTGGGTGAGCCCCGTATGGCGTGCATTTTGGGGAGGTTTATTGGTGATTCTGCTCGTGATGCTCTGCGGATCAGCTGATTACTTGGGGCTCGGTGTCACGGCGATGCGCGATGGTGGGGTATCGATATTGTCCAGCTTCGAGCCAGGAGGCGCTGATGACTGGAGCTGGGCGTGGAAGCTGCTTTTCACCGTGATCACTTTGTCGAGTGGATTCAAGGGTGGTGAGGTGACTCCGCTTTTTTTCATCGGTGCTGCGCTCGGAAATCTGTTAGGCTCACGAATGGGTATGCCCGTGGAGCTGTTTGCGGGATTGGGGCTGATAGCGGTGTTTGCGGGGGCTGCCAAAACGCCGTTGAGCTGCACGATTTTGGGTATGGAGATCTTTGGTCTGCACAATACAATGTGGTTTGTACTTGCCTGTTTGATCGCCTACTTGGTGAGCGGAAAAGAGGGGATTTACCGATATCAAAAATGATTTCTAAGTCTGTCTCATGGCAATTCGTTGTTAGAGAAGTGAAACAAATTATGTTTTGCTCTAACCCAAAATACCACCGTCATGGCTCGTCACAAATCCTATGCAGTTGCGCAAGAAACAGAACCTGCGCTTGATATCTCCTCATTGATCGATGTCTGCTTCCTCCTGCTCATTTATTTCCTCGTCGTCACTACGATTCAGAAAAGAGAAATGGATGTGCCGATGCTGCTTCCTGGAGATCGTGTAGAAAATTCAGATTCAGATTCGATCGAGCCGCTATTCATCACAGTCGATGAGCATGGGGCCATCAGCACGGGATCAGGGCCGAGCATGATGTTGCTCGATACGGATGCGAGCTCGCGAGATCTACCTTTGCTCACCCAGCAACTTGTCCTATTGAGCGCTACCAGAAAAACTCCGCTGGTGCAAATTAACATTCATGAGATGACCGCGCAGCAACGCGTGCTCGATGTCCTCAATGCTCTCGTAGGTGTGGGCATTCATCATGTCACCTTTACTGATTTTTTCCAAGGGTAAGGCTAAGGAGTAATTGAATGGATGTGCATGAGCGTGATTCTGCACTCGCCTGCC
>CANHKJ010000005.1 GCA_947460915.1 Verrucomicrobiia bacterium | reverse complement strand
TCGAGGGTGATGACCCGTTTGTTCTTCATCGACTCCGGGACATCGCCCGAAACGATGCGTCGAGCGAGGCCCTCGACGATGGCTGTTTTGCCGACGCCGGGTTCGCCAATGAGCACAGGGTTGTTTTTGGTGCGACGCGAAAGAACCTGCATGACGCGGCGGATCTCGTTATCGCGACCGATGACGGGATCGATTTTTCCTTCACGCGCACGGGCTGTGAGGTCGGTGCCGTATTTTTCAAGCGTTTGGTATTTGCCCTCTGGATTTTCATCGGTGACCTTTTGGCTACCGCGCACTGACTTGATGGATTCGAGAGCTTTCGCCTCGGTGAGGCCACTGTCCTTGAGCAATTTACCTGCGGGGGAATCGGACTTCAGCGCGCCTAACAAAAAGTGTTCGACGCTGAGAAAATCGTCGCCCAAAGATTCGCGCGCATCGTCGGCAGCTTCAAGATTGGCACGAAGTCCGTAGCTGAGTTGCGGTTGCGAGGTGGAGCCCTGCACCTTAGGTTCCTTGGCCAAATGATCCATCACTGCTTGCTTCAAGCGTGAAACATCGAGTCCGGCCTTTTGTAAAATCGGGATGAGGATGCCACCTTCTTGTTCGAGCAGGGTTTGCAATACATGTCCGCTCTTGAGTTCGGCGTGGCTGGATTTGGAAGCAAGTCGCTGAGCTTGTTGCAGCGCTTCCTGGAGTTTTTGCGTCATTTTATCGAGTCCCATAATCTTGATTCTTTCTATTGTTGGTAGTTACTATAGTGGAGGAAAGGCGCTGGCGCTAGTCATGGATTGGCGATTGTTGCGCATTTTTTCGGTTCACAAGAATAAGATGTCATAGCAAAAAGTTTATTCAAATTATTTTCGTAAAAATTTGCTATGATTTAAGGGTGGGAGTATCGCGGAGTTTTTTCTGAAAGCTTGTGAGCAAAGTCTGGATGCTGTATTGTGGAGGGCATGAGAGCGTTGGTGATTGTGTTGGATTCGGTAGGCTGTGGCGGAGCTGCGGATGCGGCTGCTTATGGTGATGAGGGTGCGGATACATTGGGGCATTTGTTTGCGAGGGAAAATTTGGAATTGCCGCATATGGCGAGCTTGGGGCTCTATGATGTGTTGCGGGGTATGGGCAAGAGCAACATTCCTTTTACGCCGATGATGCGAAGTGGTGCGGACGCCGTGGCGATGGCTGAAAAATCAGCAGGTAAGGATACGACGACTGGGCATTGGGAGCTTGCGGGCTTGATCATGGAGCAGCCGTTCGCCACTTTTGAGAAATTCCCAGACGAGCTTGTGCAAGAAATCGAGTCGCGCGCAGGCGTAAAATTTTTGGGCAATGTTGTGGCTTCGGGCACGGAAATTCTAAGCGCCTTGGGCGAAGAGCACATCGCGACAGGGCGACCGATTCTATACACCAGTGCAGACTCTGTGTTGCAGATTGCCGCGCATGAGCATGAGAACATCTTTGGTCTTGAAAAATTGTTAGGTCTTTGTCGGACGGTACGAATGGTGTTGGATGAGCGCAACATTGCGATTGGTCGTGTGATCGCTCGACCTTTCGTGGGCGATGCCGTGGGGAATTTTCAACGCACGTCGAATCGGCGCGATTATTCCTTGTTGCCGCCACGCACGGTGTGGAATGAGTTGCAGGAGGCAGGCGTGCAAGTGATCGGAGTAGGAAAAATTTCCGACATCTATGCGGGGCAGGGGATCAGTGAAAGCTATCCGACCAAATCGAATGCTGCGGGTATGGTGAAAATCGCCGAGTTATGGAATAAGAATCGATCGGAACCTCATGTGATTGTGGCGAATCTTGTCGATTTTGATATGCTGTATGGGCATCGTCGTGATCCACAAGGTTATGCACAGGCGTTGCGAGACTTTGATGCGTGGTTCGGGAAATTTGTTCCTCTGGTGGGCCGCGGTGATTTTCTCTGCATCACGGCAGATCACGGCAATGATCCGTATTTTTCTGGCACGGATCATACGCGTGAGAAAATTCCTTTGCTGACTTTGCATGCGCCAGCGCCTTTGTGGCCGAGCGATGATTTTACGCAAGTCGCACACTTGCTGCGGCGCTATTTTTCCTCCTGCCGTTGCGTAGTATGATGCATAAAGATTTTGAGCCTTTTTTTTGCTTGGATTTTCGGGCAGCATGCTAGCAGAAGAAACGCCGAGCAAAACTCATGAAGTGGCTGTGCAGATTTTGGATCGCGTCGCTCGTCCAGTGATGCAATCACTTGCGGATGAAAAGCTCAGAGAAAACCCCCTCAGGACTGGGGAAGGGGATCGAGAGAGTTATACTCATTTTGAGGCATTTGGTCGCACGCTTCCCAGAATTGCTCTGTGGTTGGCACTTGGGCTTGATGAGACGAGAATTACCGAAAATGTTAGCTCAGCTTCCCTGAGAAATGGCCTTTAAGCTTTAATCCAGTGCATGATTGAAGTATCTGGCCATTTTCGAGAAAATGGATGACTGGGTATGGTAGCGAGAATAAACTGCATCTGATCAAGCTCGCGAACTAGGTTTGAGCGAGTCTTGCATCCAGAGTGTATAGTCGGGATCGATGTATTTGATTTCCGTGGCGATGATTTCCGGAACCTCGTAGGGGTGACTACTGCGGATGAGCTTGCTAACTTGTTCGAACAGTAGTGCGCTGGTTTTGATGTGGGTAAGATGTTCGCGAGAAGATTCGATTTTTCCCTGCCAATGATACTGGGATTCGACATCAGCAATCAATGTTACGCACGCCGCCAATTTCTCTTCTAGGAGTTTTTTGCCCGTCGCACGCGCCGATGTCGCATCGGGAAATGAACATGTTACGAGAATGGGCTGAAATTCATTTGACATAAGGAATATCGTAGCAGAAAATCATCACATGCTAAAACGAAATCGACTGAAATAGCGCGGTCTGTTTGGCGGTGGTGTGATGCGGAACGTGAGTCGATCCACGCCTGCTGGGCTGGTGAGTCGATCGTTGGAAATCAGTATGTAATTGGCATCGCTCCAGTCGTTGAGATTGGTTGCGCCTTCAGGAATTACGCTGGCCTGCTGGGCGTTGACGCTGCGTGTGATCGACATCAGAAAAGTTCCTGTAGGTTCTTTGATGAATGTCGGACGTAGCGATTGCTCCGCTGTTTGTGGATTGCCACCGAGATAATATTCGAGCATGGTTGAAAAGCCATCGCCATCGAGATCTTGATCATCAGCGTGATTACCATTGGCAAGTTTCCACGCGGCATAGGTGATGGCTCCATCAACTCCAGGAGTGCCGCCATTGTTCGCAGCGCTCGCTCTCCAACTCAAGGGATCACTGAGATTGGGAAGAGAAAATGGTGAAACCAGCTCTAACGAATGCCCATCGCCATCAGCGATCGTAGGCCAAGGAATTGCATCATCGTATGCAAAACTGAGAAGCAGCGATCCATCGGCACGGCGCATTTCGATGACCTCACCGCCATTGTCAAGTTGATCGAGAAATGGACCGACCACGTTGATACCGCTACCAAATGTGGTTGCAAATGCTGTAAGATCTTTGGCAATTACAAGCTTGCTTCCTGAGCCTAACAGAGTCCCGCCAGGAATGGTATAGGTGATTCCAAGAGTGAAGCTGATATTGCTCATATCAAGCGTGTTGCTCGAAACATTGGTGATCTCCACATATTCCATAGTTTCGATGGCCCCCGGTGGATTGTAATAGATTTCAGAAACCACAAGGTTGCTCGCACTGGGCAAGACGATGCCTCCGGTGTTGGTCACTGTGATCGAATCAGTGCCTATGATTTGTCCGGAATAGTTGACTGCTTCTAACGAAATGAGATTCGCGCCTGCACCCAAGGGTACGGCGAGTTGCCATGTGTTGTTGCTGGTCCATGTAACATTTAGAGGGACGCTGGAACCGACAATGCGGATGTCTTTCACATCGACCCAACCTTGACCTGTAAGCGTTACGGGGCTTGTAGCGGAAGAAAAATTAGCGCCTCCATTGGTTGTGATGGCGAAGGACGTGGCAGGAATGTCCGTATTGATCGCATTGAGAATGTAGTTTGAGCGAGTGTTGATATAACTCAGGTGAGAAGAAAAATTTTCGCTAGGAAGAAGTGATCCATAATGACTAGCCCACGGGCTCATATAGTTTTGATTAAAAACCGTTGTGCAAATGTCATGGAGTTTGCCGAGGTAAGATCTGCGATAGCGTGGTTGCGCAATGATCTTGTTGAGTTCGCTATTTTCAAAAATGCTGCGTGTTGCACTGTAGGAAAAATCAAGATCGTGGGGGAAATACAAGACGCGGCCATCGGGTCTGGCGTAGAAAATGCCATTGTGATTGGCATTGGCGTAGAATGAATCACCCGCACCACTGGCGCAAGAGTAGGCGAGCGCACTGAGCCATTGATCGACATCAATGACGTCTTCCAATCCCGTTGTGAAGGCCGCACCGGTTTTGCTAAAATGCTGACCCAAGGCAATAACGCGAGAGTAGTCATCGACATCCTCATTGTTTTCTATCAAATAATTCCAGCGATAGTTTTCCTTATCGACGCCAAGATTGACAAGGTCTGTGCCAACAACGCTATCGGGCGTAGGGAGTTTGAAGCCACTGCCATCAACAGTAGTCGGGTAGTAAATCAATTCGTATTCATACGTGGTGCCATCGCCGCCATTGTCGAATTGAGAATCGAGGAAAACATCACCAAAACGTGCGAGTTGCATGATCGCGGTGCTGGTGTGGGCTGGATCTGGCGCGATGACTTTGCACAAATCATTGTATTCGGCAGGGATGCCACCGCCGGCATACATCATGTGATCATAAAGGATTTCTTGCGCGCCAGTGATTTGTCCTTCGGAGCGATCAATCGAAACGGTCTTGTGCACGCCGCGAAACAATTGCCCTGCATAAAATCCCAGATTGAATCCCACACGGGCAGCTGCGGGCCGACCGCGTTGGCTGCTTTTCAAACGCACACCCACGTTGTAGTAGACTTCTTTTTCGTTATAAATCACCGTGCAACCGAGGCGCTCGTTGCTCATCAAGTTGTTGTTTTGATAGAGTAATGCTTCTTCGGCAGGCGGCATGATGATGCGCAGGTTGTGTAATCCGTTTGTCGCAGCTAGGCCGTCATTGACTTGATAGAGCGCATACGATTGGGCACCTGCGGCAGGATAAAGCGTGGTGGCTGCAGGGATGGCAGCGTCTGAAGCGGAAACGTAAAACCGTACCACGCTGGCCGAGACTTGAGCTGGAATCTCTGCCTCATAAAAACCTGCACTAATCAGGTTCATCGCAACTGAGCTGAACGAGCCGCCATTGACAGAATAGAATAATGTTAGAGCGCTAATGCCATCAGGATCGCTGGCTTGTGCGGTAATCGTCACGGCTTCGTTCGCTGCTGGCACGGTGGGACTGTGCGAAAGATTGGCGAAACTTGGTCCGATGTTGCTTTGTTCCGTGGAATTCGCGGCACCGGGTGTTCCTGGGTCATCGGTTCGAGCTAGTTCGGTGGTTTTGGCGCAGCGATTGAAATACAGGCGTGTATTGAGTCGGTTCGAACCACTGAGCCATCGTGCGCGATATGAAATTTCATAAACTAGGCCATTGGTGATGGATCTTCCCGCAGCAAGTGTGGTTTCGACATGATTGTGCATGTGTTCGGTTGCTCCCCGAGCGCTGAGGAAAAGAACTTGGTTTGAAGCGTTCGTCGGATCATTGACGATTGAGGCGTGTCGATGATTGCCGAGAAATCTCCAGCCTGTCGTTCCATTTTGAAAGTTTCCATTGGCAAGCATTTGCGTAGCCGCACTATCGGGGTTTTCGATGACGGAAATGTCGTCGATCAACATATCACCGCGATCTAACAATCCTAATACAAACTCTCTCCACTGGGAATCGGGCCCCACACTGCTCGCTGCTGCGGTCATGCGATAGGTGTAGGTTTGCCAATTCCGTTTCGAGCTTTCTTGACTTGCACTCCATGATTCGGGAGATTGATTGTCGGCATGAGCATCGCGCAACTCCAACGATGAGCCAGCTCCATCAGCTAGATCAGGCCAGCGTCCACCATCGAGATATTTCACCGCATCTGCCGGATTTCCTGCGGCGTCGGTAAGTGTGATGGTTTCGCCATTTCCTGATAGGCTGCCCGACCATGGACCCAATACCGTTGCGCTAGGGGCTGCTGTGAAATTGCCCGGCGTATGCGCTACGAGCAAGTAACTGCCCGGCAGCATGATGGTGTTAGGAGGGAAAGTGTAAGCAATTCCATTGGTGAAAGACCAACCGCCTAGGTCGATGGCGGTGCTGCCGCGATGATGCAACTCAATCCATTGTTTGCTGTTACTCGCAAGGCTGATTTCAGGTGCTTGGTAGCAGATTTCGTTGATAACGATGTCGTTTTGCAACTGGTAGGCATTCGCGCTGCCGGGTGTTTCACTGCTTGGTCGAAGCCATTGATCAGGCCAAGTATCGGAAAGGCCGCGCAACTCGTTGTCGATGGTGCGAGCATCCGCAATCGTGCCATCTGGTTTTCTGATGACGACTTTATCGCCATCGAGCACACTGAATCCGAGTTGAGCCGCCGTGTAGTGTACCAAGGAGCCCGCCGCAATGGTAGTTGATGGTAATAAAAACGTATTCGTGGTGAGGCCTTGCACCTCGATGCTATAACCCGCCGTGGAACTGGGTGTATTGTTTGGGTTGATCAATTCGATGTAAAAACTTGTCGAGCTGTCGGCTGCAATTTCATTGATTCGAAAGGCTGGTGCCGCATCAGGATCTTCGGGCGTTTCATAACTTGTCAGCGCTGCATCGAAATAACACGTGTTATCTGTTGCTCCTGTATGCACTGAGACGGCAAGCACGTTGGTTCCTTGCACCAGCGCAGTCGCGGGCACGGTGAAGTCGCCGCTGCTTTGCGGTACTGTGAGATCAGATAGAGCATTTGTCGTGTGTGTAACCGTTCCCGCGGCAAGATTGCTGCGAGAAATTTCCTGACCATTCAAATAAAACACGGCGCCATCGCTAAGTGTGTGGCGCAGTTTTAAACTTGTGCGTGCGGGGTTTCCGTTGAAGGTGAAATTTTTCCGGAAATAGGCCGTCGAGGAAGATGTCGCGATGGTTGTGCTCACGGTCGAATTCGGAAATGCCGTTGTTAGACCGTATTTGGATTCGAGATAACTGCCGACCGCTTGGAAATCGTTAGTGGAGAGTTCGTTGTTATAGATCAACATTTCGGCGACATCACCTTTGTATCCTGAGGCTCCGACACTGGCATGGTTTCCTAACACAATCGGTTGCGGTGTTAAGCTTTCGCCTGTGTCCGAGACAGAGCCTTCCATGACTCCGTCGACCCAGATTTCAAAGTTCGCCGTGCTGGAATTCCGGCGCAAGGCTACGATTTGATACTGACTGGTTGAGATTGTTGTAGAGGAAACGGGACCACCCAATCCGTTGGAGTTATCGTAGCGTTTTTGAAAGCCGTAGCGGTTATTGACGACTTTCAGAGAAACAAGTGGTTCATCAACGGTAGCTACACGGTCAAAGATATAAGCCCCAGAGCCATCGTTGGTCAGACCATTGCTCATCGCGGCTGATGCTTTGCAAACGAGAAAATACACGAAGCCTGATGTGGGGCCTATGCTTGGGGTCAGTGTGGCTCGCATGGCGTCGTTGCCATCGAAGCTCACCGTAGGTTCACCTGTGAGTGTGGAATTGGTCTCAAAGCGTGGGTCGTCCGTCTTAATGAGATTTTGCGATGAGCCATCACTCGTCTGAGAGTCAGTCCATGTCGTGACGATGGTGTTATCGCTTAATCCAGTGATCGCTCCAGCCCGATAGCGCGATGTCAATGAAGCTGTCACCGTAAGCACTGGAACGGTAGTTGAAGAACCAAAAGAACCGGTGCCGGAACTCCAGCTTGCATCATTGAACGCTGCATTCATCCAATCACTCGGCGGAACGGCAACGGTATCGCGATACTTCCACGATTGGTTTTGGATGATCTGCTCGAAGACAATGGGATCATTCGAATCCAAAAAGTTTGCTCGCTGAGGGGTGCCGCCCATTTCCATGCTGGAGCGCCAATTTTCGGCAGGCTCTGAGGCGAGACTGGAGCGTCTTTTTGCGAGAGTGGCACCCAGACCATCGGCCGCCAAGGGCCACGATCCGCTGTCGCCGTAGCTGATGCGATCCATCAATCGATTGGAAGAATTTCTCAGTTCGATCGTTTCACCGGAGTTCGACAACAATCCGGTATATGGCCCCAGAATGCCTGTAAATCCGCTCCATGAGGAATGGGCGGGAAGTTTTGCTATGATCAGGTTTGCACCCGCATTGATGATGGTGCCTTGCGGAAAGGTATATTCGACACCGTTTGTGAACTTCCATCCTGAGATATCGACGTTGACTGCCATTTGATTGTGCAGTTCGATCCACTCGGAGTCTTGGGTCAGTGGGGGATTGTAGTGGATTTCCTGAAATGTCACTACGGCATCAGGGCTGTTGGCCAACGCGGAAGAGGCGATGGCCGTGGTGCAAATGAGCAGCTTGATCAGATGATGTCGCATGGATAAAATGGGTTTTCGTGAAAAAAGCTACGCGAGCACACTAGGCGCTCGCGTAAGACGTGGACGGGGGGATGAGAAGCAGATCGACTATTCCTCGATTCGATAAAACTCGCGAGCATCTGTGGTTTCGGTCGCGGGAATGATGGCTTGGCCAACGCCTGCGGCATCGGTGGTTGTCGTGAGAGGTGTAGTCAACGGGCCGAAGGGCGTTACGAGATCGGGGGACTTCGTGACGTCATACGTTGTGCTTGCTGCACCTTTGAAGTTGATGATGAAATTGTTAGACGCATCGCGACTTACTCCCGTTACGATTAGATCAGTCGAAACCTGAGGAATGACTTCGTTGGTTAGACCGTATAGGTGGAACGAGCCGCTGGTAGGGAGGGAGCCAATCGGCACCGTGGCTCTGATCATGAGATCCGTCGATTCCGCCACATAGGTGTAACAGACGTAGTAAGCGGAGTGGTCATTGCCGTTGTTGAGCACGACTCCGGGACGATCAGTCACGAGTGAACCAAAGGGAATGTCGGTGGTGGCACCATTGATGAATTCAAAATCAATCGGACGTCTGCTTGCACCTGCTAAATCCCACGGGCGGATGAAAATTTTAACTTTGTAGGTTTCTCCTACTGTTAAGCCGCTAAGTGTGTAGGTTTGGAAACCTCCTGGGTTACCAGTAGTATTGTAAGTAAAACCGCCTAACATGTCTAGCAAGCCAGGTCCAGTAACATTTCCCGTCGCAGGAACCCATGTGGAATTGTTAATCGGATTAATTTCGGCGCCTGCACCCGCGGAGACTGTCCATGTGAAGTTGGTTGGATTCAGCGCAGGATTGAGTTCCTCAAGAGTTACGCCATTGATGGTTGCAGCACCTCCTCCGCTGATTTTGTGGGTGTAGGTAATGTCGGTGGAGAGGCCAGAGCTAGCGTCATCGGTTAAAGGAAAAATTCCAAATGCTGATGGCAATGCGGGGCGCGAGGCGACGTCGGTAGGGTTGCTATTTCTTGCGACTTCGAAACTATCGCGCGCACCATCTAGGTCCGTGTCCACGAGGGTTGGATTAGTGCCAGTATTAGTGGCGCTGACAAATACTCCAGTGTTGGATTCCACACCGTCATCAAGGCCATCGAGATCCGTATCGGCGATGAGCGGGTTGGTGGATGGACGTGATCCAGCGCCAGCAATTTCATTACCGTCATTGAGTGCATCGCCATCAGTATCGGCCAACACAGGATTGATCGATGGATACGTGCTGAGGCTGTATTGGAATTCTTGGAAGTCAGTAATGCCGTCACCATCAAAATCGCCCGTGCCCGCGCCGGGACCAGTGGCTGTTCCGAGGCCATTAAGATCAGTGAGTTCATCAGCAAAGGTTAATTCCCAAGAGTCTAACAGATCATCGGCGTCATCATCTTTGATGAGCGTCAGCACCAGTTCTTTTTGCTGAGTGCCGCCGGTGACACTGCCAGTGCCTTGGATGCGAACAAAATACTGCGTTCCGTGAGCATCTTGGGTGAAGTCATAGGTGCCCGCAAGGATTTGGTCACCCGTGATGGTGAACTTGCCGTTATCGTTGTCGCCCGTGCCACTAACGAAAGTATAAGCGGAGCTTTCTGAGCCTTTCGCAAAGGTTTCGCTACTTAGGTTGCCGATGGGTTCTCCAGCGTCGATGCCGGAGATGAATGATGTTCCCGTGAGAGCAAAGGAATAAATCGTCGGAATGGTGGTGACACTGAGATTGTCTACTAAGGTGCCCACTTCGCCTACTTCCACCACAAAATAGAATTCATTGGCATTGCCACCCAATGTGAAGGTATCTGTGGCAACTTCGATGCCGTCCACGATAACCTTAGTTCGTACGCTTGAACCATCGCCAAAGCTGGAGAATGCGTAGAGGTATTCGACATGTCGAGTGGTCGTAGTCGCGGGAAAGTTCGAACCGTTCGTGGCGTTTCCGTTTTTGAACCGTTGCGTTCCTCCGTTATTTCGGAGAAGAACCCCATAGTCAGTACCTCCATAGTTGATTGCCTG
The DNA here is from genome assembly GCA_947460915.1 of Verrucomicrobiia bacterium. Taxonomy (GTDB): domain Bacteria; phylum Verrucomicrobiota; class Verrucomicrobiia; order Verrucomicrobiales; family Akkermansiaceae; genus UBA956. The sequence continues at coordinate 17,002 of CANHKJ010000005.1, read as the reverse complement.
ATCATCGAAGGTAGATTCCATTCCGACGGAGACGTTCACCCAGTTCGTACTAGTATTGTTGGTCGGCACGTAGTCGAATGAAATTCTCATACCACCTGCGGCGATGATGTTAGCTGCGGCTGCGATGGTGGCAGCGCTCGATCCCGCTGAAGTGCCACTCCAGTCATACCGGGGCCCAGAAGCAGAGCGCTGGAAGCGGATGCGACCGCCGCGGAGATTGAGCTGGTTGGAGCTGATCCATTGTTGGATGCCTGAAGCACGTGCTACGCAATCGGGAGCGGTGCCAAGCGGGCCGCTCAGTCGCCCAGTGAGCGCGGAACCGTCAAAGTTCGTGGTGTCAGCGTGGTCGAAGTTATCGGACCAGAGCAGCGTTTGCGCTTGGGTAGATGTGAGGGTTCCGCTCATCAATAGCGCCAGTAATCTAGAGATTTGGGTATGTTTGATCATTTTCATAGTTAGTGGTTTTGGGATTTGGGTTGTGAGCATCTAAATTTCATGCATCACATGAATCGTTTTAAGTAATTGCTCTGGAAGTGTCAAAAAAATTCCGAGTCATTTCGCCATCGTAAATTTCAATTACTCGTCTAGCAATAGCACTTCACCTTGTGCGGAGCGGAGGTGAAAAGTTTTGGCGGAGAGTTCGTGGAAGGCTTTGACCGAGCGCACCGTTTTACTTTTAACTCGCATCAGTACGGAATGGGTGCGGGCGACGCTGCCATTGACCTCGACGCCGCGCAGCAGTGGGCTATCAGAAATGCCAGTGGCACAAAAAAGTATTCGGTCACCTTTCGCGAGATCTCGTGAGAGATAGACTCTGTCCAAGTTATGACCATATCCGCAATCGATCAGCGATTGTTTTTCCTCAGGATCGCGCGGCCATATTTTTGCCTGTAGGCCTCCGCCGAGACAGCGCATGCCTGCTGCTGAAAGCACTCCTTCTGGTGATCCTCCAATGCCGACATATAAATCGATGTTGCTCGTTTTAAGTGCGGGCGCAATGGCGGCGGCAATGTCACCATCAGAAATCATCCGCAACTTAGCGCCGATACGACGTATGGCATCGATGTACCCAGCATTGCGCGGACGGTCCAGAACCATTACCACTACATCACGCACATCTTTGCCAAGAATTTTGGCAGTGATCTTAATGACTTCTTCCGTTGGTGCCTCAACAGAAATCGGTAAGCTGGAGTCAGCCATAAAGGCTCTGCGCACGGGCTCAGGGTAGGCTAGTTTTTCCATGTAAAATGCAGGAATGTCTTCGAGCGCATTTTCACCACACGAGGAAGGCATGGCTGCGGCTATGCAGCTCACGGCATTGCCCATGCCCTTGCTGACATTGGTCGTACCATCAACGGGATCAAGCGCGATGTGAAATTGGGGACTGTTTTCCGCCCAAGTGCCAACTTTTTCGCCCTTAAAAATACCAGGTGCTTCGTCTTTAATGCCTTCGCCGATGACTACTTCGCCGCGCATGTCCATAAGATCAAACATGCCACGAATGGCATCGCAAGCGTCAGCATCAGCTGCTTCTTTATCACCACGGCCCATCCAGCGATGAGCCATGAGTGCAGCGCCTTCTGTGGCGCGTAGGAAGTCCATTTCAAATATACGTTCTGGGTCGTTCATAGGTGTGTCGTGTTTTGTTATTGTGATGTCAGGGGAATAAGCGATGGGGAAATCGCATGATTTGTTACGTGTGATCAGCGAAAATATTGCAAAATCGAGGTAAATAAAACAAAGGGAGTAAAACCGATTCTTTTTATAAGTTCAAGTAATGACTACCATTTCGATTTCATTTGTGAACGTTGTATTGCTTTCGAGACGTTGTGCGTGTTGCGATGTTCTGTGGACTTGCATATTTTTACGAAGTGTGTCAATTTGTCGCGCCGATGATTTTTTGCTTTGTTCTTCCAAGCAAAAAAATCGGCTTAGATGCGCATGAAAGCAGGATTTCTCGAAAAATTGGTGGCAAAACTCGATCGCGTTGACCCGATGGTGGTGCAGTCGATCGTTGACCGTCTGCTGAAGGAAAAAGGATTTTTTGTGCAAGTCTTCGAAGCTCTGCGCGAAGGCGTGATTTTGCTTAGCGCCGATGGACTGGTGAATTTCACAAACGCGGCGGCCTGTCGATTTTTCGGATTGGATGCAGAGCAAAGCACTGGCAAGCGCCTCGGCGAGCTCATTCGTGGAATGGATTGGCAGGCGATGATGGAGGAGGATACCGTGGTCAGTCGCGACATGGAGGTTTTTTATCCTGAGCGCCGTTACTTGCATTTTTATCTCGCGCCGATTCATGATCGCGATGTTCGCGCGGGCCATGTGATGATCATCAATGATGTAACTAGGGAGCGTGCTGAGACCGAGGCGACGATTGAGTCAGAGCGTCTTGGTGCCTTGACGATGTTGGCAGCAGGTGTCGCGCACGAGATCGGAAATCCACTGAATTCATTAGGCATTCATTTGCAATTGCTGGATCGAAAAATTCGCAAACTGCCGGCGGGCGAACGGCAGCAGTTGGAAGGGCATTTGGCGACCGCGCGGCAGGAAATTCAGCGGCTTGATTTGATTTTGAAGCAGTTTTTGCAGGCGATACGCCCTTCGAATATAAGACGCGAAAAAGTCCAAGTAACTGAGCTTTGTCGCGATACCTTGAAATTATTAGAACCGGAGTTAGCCGAGCGTGGCATTCAAGTGGTATTGGATTTTTCCGATGAGATCCCGATTCTCGATCTCGATGCCGTGCAGATTCAACAGGTCTTTCACAATGTGCTGCGTAATGCGGCGCAAGCGATTCGCAGTGATGCAGGAGGTTGTATCACTGTCGCGATGGCGCACAATGACTACGAGCTGCAAGTGCAAATTAGCGATAATGGCTCGGGCATTCCCCCAGAGCAAATGGGCGTTTTATTTGAACCGTATCGAACAACAAAAGAAGGCGGCACGGGCCTTGGTTTGTTGATTGTGCGGCGCATCATCCGTGAGCACGGCGGCGAGATGGAAATCGAAAGTCGTGAGGGTAGCGGTACACGCGTTTCCTTTTATTTGCCGCTTGCTGCGAAAAAAGCGCGCTTGCTGCCTGAACCTGATTCTGTGATCGAACTAACACCATGAGCCGACAGCCAGTTTTATTGATAGTGGATGATGAAAAGCCGACTCGTGAGGGCTTGCGTCTAGCCTTGGAAGGCGAGTTCGACGTTTTTCTTGCTGCGAATTTGAAGGAAGCGGAGTCCGTGCTGCAAAATGAGCACGTGGATGTATTACTCACCGATTTGCGTCTTGGCAGTGATAACGGCATGGAGGTGTTAGATCGGGCAATCGCCTTATCGAAGCCGCCATTGGCTGTAATGATGACGGCCTATGGCTCTGTGGATACGGCTGTGGAAGCGATGCGTCGTGGAGCTTGGCATTTTGTCACCAAGCCGCTGAACCTGGATGAAGTGGAAATGCTACTTAAGCGAGGATTGCGTTCGCGGTTATTGGAAGAGGAGAATCGTGAGCTTAAGCAAGTAGTTGCGGAAAAACGCAGCTTGAAGAACTTGATCGGAAAATCCCCGGCACTTGCGCAGACAATTGATCGCATTGAGCAAGTCTCTCCGACACGTGCTACGGTTCTGATCGAGGGAGAGAGCGGCACGGGTAAAGAAGTAGTGGCGCACACGATTCATCAACTATCGGGGCGTCCTGCTTCAAAGTTTGTCATTGTTCACTGTGCTGCGCTGTCTGCTCAGTTGTTAGAAAGTGAGCTTTTTGGTCATGAAAAAGGCGCTTTCACAGGTGCTGCGCAGCGCAGACTCGGACGCTTTGAGCAAGCAGATGGCGGCACGATTTTTCTCGATGAAATTGGTGAGATTGATGCGGCAACGCAGGTGAAATTACTTCGTGTACTGTCTGAGCGAACGATTGAGCGGGTTGGCTCGAATACTCCTGTCAAGGTCGATGTGCGGGTCATTGCGGCAACCAACAAAAACCTCCGCACATTGGTGGAGAAAGGAGAGTTTCGTGAGGATTTGTTTTTTCGCCTCAATGTGATCAAAATCGATATGCCACCACTCCGTGAGCGCGGTGAGGACGTAATTTTGCTAGCGGCGGCATTTTTGCAGGAATTTGCCAAGGAGAATCAAAAAGCGGTGCAACATCTGAGCGATGAGTCATTGCGCCTGCTTCGCGGCTATCGCTGGCCAGGAAATGTGCGTGAACTCCGCACCGTCATCGAGCATGGCGTAGTCATGTGCAATGGCACCGAGATCGGCGTCGATCATTTACCCCAATTTCTTCACATGGCCCCCCATGTAGAATTAACAAAATCACTTTTCGCTACAAAGGAGTCGCAAAAAGGACTTGCTAGCATGGATGATTTAAATTTGAATGCTCTTGAGCAACGGGTGATTCAACAAGCCTTAACGAGAGCCGATGGCAATCGCACCGAGGCCGCCGAATTGCTAGGAATCTCGCGACGCACCCTGCAACGAAAACTTAAAGAATACGGTTACCAATAACTTTCTCCCACCTATATGAATCAAAAAGCCAATTCCGCCATCGATGCACCAGCGTTAGTGCGTAAGATGTTGTTCTTCCTGTTGATGTTGACACTCACTCTCGCCAACGTTTTTTTACTGTTCCGAGGGCTTAACTCGGACATCGGTATGGATCAGGCACAAATTGCGCGGGAAATTTCTCGGGGCAATGGTCAGACGACGAAGTTCATCCGCCCTGTAGCCTACGAGCAGAGCAAGGCAGCACCTGATCCGAGTGTGAGCTTCATGGGGTTCCGCGATACCTTTCATGCTCCTCTGAATCTCTATGTTAATGCCGCGGTTTTTAAGATGATCGATGCGGGAAATAATGATAAGTGGAAGATTCAGAAAGACCAGCGCATTTACAATTTGGACCGTTGGATCGCAGCTGTTTCGACTTTGTTTTTCCTGCTTTCGATTGGCGTGAACTACTTGCTCATTTCACGAATTTTCGATGGTAAAATAGCCGGAGTTACGGCCTTGTTGATGCTATGCTGTGAGCTGATGTGGAGTTTCTCACTGAGTGGGCTACCACAAATGTTGATGCTGTTTTTGTTTTCTTCGGCAACGTATTTCGCCTACCGAGCGGTGGAATACACGCAGGAAGGCCGTGTGCCGATGACGCCTGCACTGCTCTCAGGATTTTGTTTGGTGCTGCTTGCCATGACGCATTGGATCGCAATCTGGGTTTTGCTCGGCTATTTGATCTTTGCGGCCGTAGCATTTCGCCCGCGTGGCTTGGTTTCAATCCTTGTTTTAGTCTTGGCTGTGGTATGCATGCTTGCACCGCTTTATCGCAATTATCAAGCGAGTGGATCGATCATGGGAACGGCCTACATGGTTCTCTACAGTGGCCTTGGCGAGGGTGAAGACTCGGCGATGCGCGTGACTGATTTGTCTTCGGATGATTCGAACTTGCAGTTGAATGGGCTGATGATGCGCATTGTACGCACTACGATTGTGCAAGGGGCAGACATTCTTCCTTTCCTTGGTTCGATCTTTGCGGCACCGCTGTTTTTCATCGCTCTGCTTCATCCGTTTAAGCGTTTGTCGATTGCGCGGTTCCGATGGTGTATTTTGTTGATGTGGGTTTTTGCGGCTTTAGGAATGTCAATTTTTGGTGTTTCGTCTGAGGGCAATCATCCGAACCAAATTCACATTCTTTTTGCGCCGATTATGACGGCCTATGGCTTGGCCCTACTGTCGATTTTGTGGAGTCGTCTGGAAGTTGTGGCAAATGTCCCTCTTCTGAAAAACGTGCATCATATTGTAATTGTTTTGCTCTCGGCTGCACCTCTGATCTTGGGTTCAGTCAATTCTGCGCGCATTGGACTTTTCCTCGGTGAAAAGGGTTGGCCACACTGGCCTCCGTATCTTCCCGCCACTCTGAATACCTACTATGATCAATTCGACATGGTGAAAAAGGATCAAATCATCGTCACTGATCAGCCATGGGCCATTGCTTGGTATGCTGACCGCGTTTCTCTCTGGCTGCCTAAAAAGGTCAAGGGCTTCGAGGAGTTGGAAATTGCCGCTAGCAATCTGAAAACGCCGATCGTCGGTATGCTGGTTACACCTACATCCTACGGTCAGCGCTCACTCAGCGAAATCGCTATTGAATATGGTGATTTCACCTCTCTAATCATGGACGGTCGCGCTTATTACGCTACCTATCCTACAGGCGTGACCTTGTTTGACAAGGACCCCAAGATGTCGACGATCTCGCAGAAGTATCGCTACCGCGCCAGTCTCGTCGGTGGAGTGGACATGCTCTATTATAGTAGCCAACCGCTACAAAATCCGGAGTAATCATGCAGGAACGAAACCTATGAGTCGTAAAAAAGAAGAAACTGTTGCGCAAGGCCCCGACTTTGAAGCTTCGCTCGCGGAGCTCGAATCGATCGTTTCAGCTCTAGAGAGTGAAGAATTGAGCCTTTCTGAAATGATTGCTCGCTACGAACGCGGCAGTTCCTTGCTCGTGAGTTGCGATAGTTTTCTGAAAAGTGCCCGCCAGCGCTTAGAAATTATCGCAATGCGCGAAGAAAATGAAAACGTACTAGCGCAAGACGGAAAATTGTGCCAATCTCCGCCGCCGGCAAGCCCGGATTACGATCACGATGACGACTCCATCAGCCTCTTCTGAACCACCCGCCCTTGGCCCATTGCTCTCCGGTATCCATTCTCCGGAAGATGTCAAAGCTCTCTCCGATCAGCAATTGCCACTCTTGGCTGATGAAATTCGCCACTCGCTGATCACCTCGTTGGCCAAAACAGGTGGTCACTTGGGCCCGAACTTGGGTGTAGTCGAGTTGAGCATTGCCATGCATCGGGTGTTCTCTACTCCCTCAGACAAATTCGTTTTTGACGTCGCTCACCAAGGCTACGTTCATAAGATGCTCACAGGCCGTGCTGATAAAATTCACACGATCCGCACCTACAAGGGCCTCAATGGTTTCTTGCTGCGCTCCGAATCCGAGCACGATAGCTACGGAGCTGGCCATGCTGGCACTTGCCTTTCTGCGGCGCTTGGCATGGCGGCTGCTCGCGATTTGCTCAAGGAAGATTCGCACGTTGTTGCCGTTGCTGGCGATGCCGCTTTCACCTGCGGACCTACGCTGGAAGCTCTCAACAACATTGCTGAGACCACCCGCAAGTTCATCGTGGTGTTGAACGACAATGAATGGTCGATCGACAAAAACGTCGGCGCGATTGCGAAGTATTTCAACGCCTTGCAAACTCACTCGACCTACGCCACCGTCCGCAACAAGGCTGCGAATTTCGTCGAGAAAATCGCCGGCAAAGCGGTGCGCAATCTCGCTCACAAGGTTGAAGAGGGTGCAAAAAATCTCCTGTTCCCGAACGTCCTGTTCGAGAAATTCGGCATGCGTTATTATGGCCCGATCGATGGTCATGATGTCGGCCTGTTGGTGAAAACCTTCGAGCATCTGAAAACGCTCAATGAGCCTGTAGTATTGCACATCATCACCGAAAAAGGTCGCGGCTACAAACCCGCGTTGGCGAATCCTGGCAAATTCCACGGTCTTGGTTCCTACAACATCGAAGATGGATCGACCTCAGCAGGTGGACCTCCTACTGCTTCGGAAATTTTCGGTCGCACGGTCACTGATCTTTGCAAAGCGGATGAAAAAATCGTTGGCATCACCGCCGCTATGCCCGGTGGCACACGCTTCGATATTCTCAAAAACGAAATGCCCGAGCGCTACTACGATGTTGGCATCGCCGAGGAGCACGCTGCATTGTTTGCCTGCGGCTTGGCCACTCGCGGCATCCGTCCTTTCCTTGCGATTTACTCGACTTTCATGCAGCGCGCCTACGACATGATCATTCATGACATGGCCTTGCAAAATCTTCCCGTGCGTCTGTGCATGGACCGCGGTGGTCTTTCCGGCGATGATGGTCCAACTCACCACGGGTTGTTCGATATCGGCTACCTGCGCCACGTGCCAGGGCTGATTTTCATGCAGCCGAAGGACGAAAACGAAATGGTCGACATGCTGCATTTCATGGCAGGCTATGACGACGGCCCCACCGCGATCCGCTATCCTCGTGGACCGATTCGCGGCACTACCATTTCACCTACGCGCAGCAAACTCGAAATCGGCAAAGCGGAAGTCGTCGCCGATGGAACAGACGTCGCTTTGATCGGCTTGGGCACGATGTTTGAAATGGCCGAGGAAACAAAAGCTCTTTTAGAAGAAAAAGGCTACTCTGTCGCCCTCATTAACCCGCGTTTCATCAAGCCGCTCGATGCCGCTGTGATTGAAGAATACGGCAGAAAATGCCGCGTCGTCTGCACCTTCGAGGACCACGTCATCAAACACGGTTTTGGCGCTGCGGTGATCGAACTCCTGCACGAAGCCGGCATCCACACGCCCGTAGAACGCATCGCGTGGCCTGATGAATTCGTAGAGCACGGCAAGCCCGAAATCCTCCGCGATCTGCACAAACTCACCGCCGCCGAGGCTGTGACGAAGTGCTTGAAGCATTTGTGATATAAAGCATTTTAGTTTTTATAGGATCTATTCGCCCCATAGGTCCTGTCACTTCCCATCTTCAATAAACACATCCACTTGCTGGCCGACGTAGACGTGGAAGTCGGTGGGGGGCGTGAAGGAGAAGATGACTTGAAGCACGCGGGTATCGACGCGTTCGGTGCTGGCTCCGGTGAGGCTGGTTTTGGGCACTACGTAAGGCTCGATGTATTCGAGGGTGAGCGGGATGGCGTGATCGCGATCGCCTTTGATGTGGGCGATGGCTTTTTGGTTTTTGTTGATGCGCACGGCGTTTTGCTCGTCGATGTCCACGCGGGCTTGCAATCGATCGGTGCGACCGAGAATCAAGGACGGGCTTTTCGGATCGGTGCCGGCCCATTCGCCAGCGCGGATGTGGAGCTGGAGAATGGTGCCATCGCGCGGGGCTTTGACAGATAGGCGTTCGCGCAGGAGTTCGAGGCTGCTTTTCGCGGCTTGTGCCGTTTTTTTCTGGGCCTCGGCGGCGAGGACTTGGGTGCGGGCGACGTTGACTTCGTCTTTGCGCGATTGCAGGTCTTCGGCGATGATCGCACGTTTGTCGTCGATTTTGTCGAGTCGATCAAACATCGCTTGTGATCCTGCGAGCTGCGCCTGGGCGACCTGTACTGCGGCATCGGCTTGAGCGATTTGTGCTTCTGAGCCGAGGAGTTGCGCGGCGAGATCGCGGTCGTCGAGCTGGAACAAGAGTTCGCCTTTTTTGACGGTTTGTCCCACCTTGATCGGCACACTGGTGACGAGACCTGGTGCGGGTGCGGCGACGGTGACATTTTCTTCAAAAGACTCGATGATGCCATTGGCGGCAATCATTTCCTCGTAGGGGCGAGCCGGCGGCGGTTGCGGTGGGGCAGCAGGCATGGGAGACTCCGCTGCCTTGATGGTATTGCTGACGACGATGATGCCACCGACTCCTGCGATGGCAAGAATGATGGTGAGGTAGCGGAGGATGGTGAGGAAGATGCTCATGACGATAAAAAGATTAGCGGTGGTGATCGAAGTCGAATTGAGACGTGGGCACGGATTCAAGAATGCGTCCGTCATTCATGGTGGCGATGCGGTCGGAGTAGGGGAGAATGCGGTGATCGTGCGTGACAACGATGGCACAACGTCCGGGTTGGCGCATCAGATCGCGAAACAATTCCATGACCATTTTTCCGTTCTCGGCATCGAGCGCGGCGGTGGGTTCATCGCAAATGATCAAACGCGGATTGTGCACCAGTGCGCGGGCAATGGCGACGCGTTGTTGCTGTCCACCAGAAAGTTGGTTCGAGCGTTTTTTCATGTGCTCACCCAGTCCTACTTGTTCTAACGATTTTCTGGCAAAGGGTAGCGCCTTGCTGAGTGAGTAGCCCTGAATGAGCAGGGGGACGCAGACATTTTCCTCACAGGTGATGGTGGGGATAAGATTGAATTGCTGAAAGATGAAGCCAATCTGTTTCGCTCGGAAACGAGTGATGGCAGATTTTTTCATCAAGTGCAGGTCTTCGCCAAAGACGTTGACCTCGCCGGAATCAGGCGTGAGAGTTCCCGCTAGAATGCTAATGAGTGTGGTCTTTCCGCAGCCGGAAGGGCCGAGAAGCATCAAGATTTCTGACTCATAGGCATCGAGATCGACGCCATGGAGCACCTGAATGCGCGAGTTGCCGTCGCCAAAACTTTTGGTGATGGAGCGGGCTCGGGCGGCGATGGCTGGAGTGGCGTTCATGAGATAAAGAAAAGCAGATCAACCACGGAAAACGACGGCGGCATCAAGCAGACTGACACGCAGAATCCCTAGCAGTGAGGCAAGTAAGCAGATGAAAATGATCACACCGAGTACACCGATGGGAATGATATCGGGCATGAAAAAGGGCGGCTGTGTGTTCTTGATCGCGGCGAGGCCAAAGAGTGATGCGAAGCCGAGACCGATGCCATAGCCGATCATGCCAACGACCGAAACTTGGGTCAGCAGCATCAAGCAAAGCTTGCCATTGGTCGCGCCCATGGCCTTGAGAGCGCCGTAGTGCTTGAGGTTATCGAGAACAAAGAGATAAAACGTTTGGCAGGAAATCGCGATACCGACGATCAGCCCTACCAATACCGTGGTGCCGAAGGAAATCGGGATGCCGGTATTTTTCACATACCAAAAGATGGTGGCGGTATTGAAATCGCGCGGTGAGCTCTTGAAGCCAGTATTCACATAAGCTTTGAGCCCCGTCTCGGCCTCGATGGTAGCGGCTACTTCATCGACGCTTTTGCCCGCTGCGGGTGAAACCAAAATGGCCGACAACATCTTGCGCTGCGGCGGGGAATAACTGAGGGCGCGTTCATAGGTCGTCCAGATGAAAGGTCCGCCCGTGAACGAGCGCATCGCATGACAAATGCCGACGATGCGTGCCTCTTGGTCGTTGATTTCAAAAGTGCTGCCCATTTTCAAAGGGACCGCTGGATTCGGGGATAGGCGCTTCAGCGCGAGATCGTCCACCACTACTGCGTTGGGTTGGCGCAGGGCCTCGATCGAGCCTTCGATCATGCGCGTTGGCGCGCCAGCAAACGTTGTTGAATCGATCCCTAACAACTGCACCACAGTGAGACTGCCATTTTCGAGTCGCACATTTTGCACTCCCGAATACAGCGGCATTGCCCAATCGACACCCGAGACGCTACGAACACGGCCGAGGTCAGTATCGCGCATGGCGATGGTTTGATTCACCTGTCGCACCTCCGTTTCCACCACCCAAATCGGCGCAGGGGCATTTTTCAAAATCGCTGTTGTCCAGCGCATCAGACCACAAAACACAGAGCTTTGTTGCGTCATGAGAAAGGTGGCAAACATCACGCCAAAAACCAGCATCAGGTATTTTGCCGTATCGCCAAAAAGCATTTTAAGCGCCAAACGGAACATGGAAGCGCCGATCATACAGAGCAACGGCAGAAAAGCAAATGCGGAGAGGAGTTTCGCTAAAAGAAACACGAGTTTGCTACTGAAGCAAAGGGCTTTTTAACGACGGTTTTAACGGATGATACGGATTATTTTGAGGGAAGATATGATGTACGCAGCAAGCATTTCAAGTCTTGCGTCTTATTTCTGAAGTTCTAGCGTCTCCCACGCGTGGGCACAAAAAAACCACCGTTGTGCGGTGGCTGTATTTTTGATCTGAAACACTATACCAAAAAAATGGCGACTCGTAAGGGAGTTGAACCCTTCTTGCCAGGATGAAAACCTGGAGTCCTAACCGATAGACGAACGAGTCATGAAGCAGTGGTTGGGGGCGCAGAAATTCGCAGATTCTGGAAAAAAGACAAGAAAAATTTTGCAGAAAATGCATTTTTTTTTCGAGGCCTTAATTTTGCAGCATTGGAGCGATGATCTCGACGCTATTGTGATAGAAATTTTCCGCATTGATCCACCATGAAGCGAGGAAATTATGCAAAGTCATTGACTTCGCGGAGAGGCAAAGCATGCCGCAAAGCAAAAGCACGTTGGCAAGATAGATGATCACTAACGAAAAAAAGGTATCGTTCTCTTTGAGGTCGGGCTGATCACGGGGGATCATCCACAAAGTCCAGAAAATGTGGAAGGCCCAGCTCGATCCGATGAGGAAAAAAAGAATCTGATCCGCGTAGGGAGGCAGTGTGGTAAAGATGCCGATCAATCCATAAACCGCCAGCGTCGCCATCGACCACGACGGCACAAAATACGGAGACAGCGAGATCAGTAGATTGGTTTTGTTCGTCGCGATGTAGCCACCTTTCGTTGTAGCTTTAAAATCAAAGACCCAACCAAAGTGGAAAACGACGAACATCGCGTGGGTGTATTCGTGGCCTAACACATAGAGAAACAGCAAGCTCTTCCGGAATAGTCCCGTCATCAGGCAGGTGAGCATGATCATGGCACCGAGGCCGAAATACCAAAACTCGGGCGTGCGCCAAAATCCGCGCTGCAAGGTCTCGTGAGAAAACTGGCTCCAAAAGGTCTGCGTCGTCACCACACAGACGGGAATGAGGATTAGCGCTATGAGCCAGCGCAGCAGTCGAGTGGACCAGGTGAGTTCATATTCGTCATACTCACGGCCTTCTGCTAGGGCGGCGCGGATGTGCTTGTATTCCCGCAAATTGGCGTGCCGATTGGTTTTGTTGAGAGCCTTACGATTGAGCTCTCGCAAACCATCCAAAAACGTCGTGCTGCCCCGCGCTTTGTTGCGAGCGCGGCTTTTGGTCAGTTCCAGTTTCTTGCGGGTGCGAGCCATGTGATTTGATGAAATCTTAATTATCAGGGTTTCCGAAAGAAGCAAGTGCATATTTGAAATGCCTTATTGTTGCGAGGAAAATGGGCATTTCGAGCGAAAGAATCCCACGCCCTCCGTCGTAGTGTTGACTCCTATGATTTCCCGTGTTAGCGCATTCTCTCTTTGTCTTTCGGCCCTGATTTGCCCTCTCTTTGCTCTCGATCTCTTCGTTTCGCCGCAAGGAAAAGCCGGCAACTCGGGTGAAAAATCGGCACCTTTCTCAGATCTCGCCGCCGCTCGTGATGCCGCGCGAAAATTTGCGGGAAAGGAGTCAGTGACGATCCATGTCGCTGATGGCATCTATTACTTGCCGGAGACGCTGGCATTTTTGCCCGCTGATTCGGGTTCGGAAAAATTTCCAATCACCTATCAAGCCTTGCATGAGGGTAAGGCGGTGATCAGTGGTGGTGCATGTCTTTCCTTGAAATGGCAGGTCCAGACCGATGGGCAATATGTTGCTGAAACACCCGCCGGATTGGCGATCGATCAATTGTTCATCGATGGTGTGCGTCAACGCATGGCGCGCTATCCGAACTTTGATGCTACGAAAACCACGGCAGCATACCAAGGCTATGCCGCGGATGCTTTTTCCAAGGAACGTGCGGCACGCTGGAAAGATCCCGTCGGCGGCTTCATTCATGCGATGCATGTGGGGCGCTGGGGCGGCTATCATTATCGCATCACAGGAAAAGATTCGGAAGGCAATGTCACTTACGAAGGTGGCTGGCAAAACAATCGTCAGATGGGTATGCATGCTGAATTTCGCATGGTGGAAAACATCCGCGAAGAGCTCGATGCTCCCGGTGAGTGGTTTCATGATGCTATGGAAAACAAGCTCTATTATCGACCGGAGCCGGGTGTGAATTTGGCAGAAGCGAAGGTCGAAGTGGTGCGTTTGCCGCACTTGATTGAGTTTCGCGGGTCGGAAAATTCTCCCGTGCGTTTCATCTCGCTGAAAGGTTTCACCTATCGGCATACGGCGCGGACTTTCATGGATTGCAAAGAGCCGCTGTTGCGTTCTGACTGGGCGATTTATCGCGGTGCGGCGATTTTATTGACCGGCACCGAGCATGTGAGCTTGCTTGATAGCGAGTTTGATCAAGTCGGCGGCAATGCGGTGTTTTTCAATTACTATAATCGTAGTGGATTGGTGAAAGGTTGCCACATTCATGATGCCGGCGCGAGTGGTGTTTGTTTTGTCGGCGATCCTAAAGCGGTGCGCAACCCCTTGTTTGAATATGCGCAATCGCAGGATCTCACCAAGATTGATCGCACACCGGGACCGATCGGGCAGAATTTTCCGGAGGATTGCGTCGTCGAAGATTGCTTGATTCATGGTATCGGACGCGTCGAACGCCAACCGGCAGCAGTGCAAATCTCGATGGCGCAGAGCATCACCGTGCGCGATGTTTCGATTTACGATTGCGCGCGCGCTGGCATCAACATCAGTGAAGGAACCTGGGGTGGTCATTTGATCGAAGGCTGTGATGTGTTTGATACAGTGCTCGAAACCCACGACCATGGATCGTTCAATTCCTGGGGGCGTGATCGCTTTTGGACTAGCAATCATCGCGGCGTGAGCATGCCAGAGGTGCAGAAAGATCCGAAGTTGCCGTATCTGGATGTGGTGAAAAAAATCGTCATTCGTAATAGCCGTTGGCGCTGTGATCACGGCTGGGACATCGATCTCGACGATGGTTCCTCGAACTACGAAATCTATAACAACCTACTTCTGCAAGGTGGTCTGAAATTTCGCGAAGGCTACGGTCGCCATGCCTACAACAACATCATGATCAACAATGGTTTTCACCCACATGTGTGGTTCGATGATAGCGCGAGCAAGTTGACGCAAAACATCCTTATGAAAGCACACGCGCCCATCGGCCAGCCCGAGCAATGGGGTAAGGAGGTGGACCGGAATTTTTTCTCTAATGCCCAAGATCTGCCGCGTCATCGCTCTGCTGGTGCGGATCAAAATTCTGTTGCGGGTGCTCCTGAATTCATTGATCCCGCCAGCGGTGATTTTCGCGTGAAAGATTCATCGCCCGCGCTGAAAATCGGCTTCAAGAATTTCCCGATGGATCAATTTGGCGTGAAAAAAGCCAAGCTCAAGGCGATCGCAAAGACACCCGTGATCCCGTCGCTCTTGGTCGATGATGGAAACGTGGCCGATGCCGCCGAAGTTCCGCGCTATTGGCTTGGAGCGCGTTTGCATAGCCTCGAGGGCGAGGAATTTTCCGCCTTTGGCACTCGCAAAGAAGATGGTGGCGTGCATCTCGTTGCGGTGCCTGATGGCAGTGCCGCTAAGCGTGCTGGTTTGCAAAAAGATGACCTGATGCAAGAACTGAATGGCAAAAAAATACGCAACGTGAACGACCTTCTCATGGCTCTCTCCAGCATCGGCGATGCCGCCTTGCAAGTGAAGCTCGTGCGCTATCAAAAGTCCTTGCAGCTCGTAATCAAAGACTCGCCCTTCATTGTTGCTGAGTCCACCAAGGCTGAGAGCTTTTCACGCATTAAACTTTCCGCAGCCAGCACGCTTTCTGTAACGAGCAATCGCCAAACCAACAATGATCCACTGAGCACACTGACCGATGGCAAACTCACCGCGGCGTATGGCCCTGTCTTTGGTAATGGCATCGCGCAAGGTTCCTACAAAATTGATCTTGGTGCCGTAAAGTCGATCAAGGCGATCCGTATCTGGTCGCATCACATGAGCCAAATACGCGGCCACCAACGCCTCAATCTTTATGGAAGCAACTCCGCAAGTGATCCCGGCTGGAATGTGGAACAGGAAAAAAACTTCACGCCCCTGGGATCGATCGACACTCTCGGTCAAAACGTCGATGAGTTCCTCGCTACCTCTCTCGAAGCGCGCAAGGGCGATTCGTTAGGAAAATTCCGCTGGATCATCTGGACACTCAGCCCGATTTCACCGATCCAAGAAAACACCGCCATGCAAGAATTGCAAGTGATCGCGGAGTGACAAAAATCGGAGCGCGGACTTCAGTCCGCTTCAGAGTAAAGAGCATTCATTTAACCGCAAGAATCGACGAAATGCGAGACCAAAAAAGATGCAATAGAATTCACTCCTGAAATCTTGAAAATCCTGCAATCTTGTTTTCCACGGCCACAAATCCGATCGGTATTCTTTTCTAGCAGTTTTCGGTATGGTCTTACATCATGCTGGATCGCTGTGGAGCATGGTTCCCGGAAGAAATGGCATCTTGCTAGCCAGTCGCAGGAGGTTTGTCGTCGTCACACGGGCAATCTCGCTCAGCGCCTCATGGGTGAAAAAGGCCTGGTGTGAGGTGATGAGCACGTTGGGGAAATTGATCAGTAGCGATAACTCATCGTCCTGCAACATTTGCCCAGATAGGTCTTCGAAGAAAATTCCTTCTTCCTCTTCATAGACGTCTAACGCAACGCCTCCGATCTGCCCCGACTTCAAGGCGGCAATTAGGGCTGTGGTTTCAATCAATTTTCCACGACTGGTATTGATCAGAAAAATCCCGCGTTTCATTTTGTTGATTGATGTCTCGTTGATCAAGTGCAGCGTATCGGGCAATAGCGGGATGTGCAGTGAGATGATATCGCTCGCTTTCCATAGCAAGTCGCATTCGACATAACGCACTCCCAGTTGAGCCGCCCATGCGTTATCGGGGAAACGATCGTGCATAAGAACCTCGGCACCAAAGCCATGGAAAATCTTTGCGGCGATGCGACCAATTCTTCCGCTGCCGATGATGCCGACGGTCTTGCCGTGAACATCGAATCCGACTAGGCCGCTGAGAGAAAAATTGAGCTCGCGCACGCGGTTGTAGGCGCGGTGAATTTTTCGATTGAGCGTCATAAGTAGTCCGACTGCGTGTTCGGCGACTGCATGGGGTGAGTAGGCGGGAACACGAACGACGTCGATGCCGAGTTCGCGAGCAGCTACGAGATCGACATTGTTGAAACCCGTGCCGCGCAAGGCGATGAGTTGCACTCCTAGATCTGCGAGAATTTTCAAGCAATCACGGTTTACTTGATCATTTACGAATGGACAAACTGCCAGTGCTCCGGCCGCCACGGCGGCGGTTTCTGCGCTGAGTCGGAAATCATGAAAGCGCCATATGATTTGATCCGCTCCTTGTGCCTGCTCGAGATAGGTGCGGTCGTAAGGTTT